>CAJPTP010000001.1 GCA_905373555.1 uncultured Francisella sp.
ATGTAAAACCCCTGGCCCAAGGCAAAAAGGACAAAAAACCCCATGACGCCGAAGGTCTTGTAATTGACCCACAGCTTGTCGTCGCCCGGCCAGTTGTACACGACAAACAAATTCATCCCCGCCAAGAACAGGAAGAAGATCATCCAAGCGGCGTTCAGACGCCTCCAGACGCCCGGATCCATTTGGATCTCGCCGCCGATGAGCAGCTGCAGGGCGTTCTTTTTGTCCTTGCGCAGCCTGCCCGTGACGGCGAACGCCGCCGCGAACAGCAAATACACCAGCGTCGCCTTCCACTTGATGTAAATCGGATCTTTGAGCAGGATCGTGAGCGAGCCGAACACCACGATCAGCGCCGTGGCCCCGATTTGCACGGGCTCCAGCTTTTTTTCGCGCGCGTAAACGAAGACCGCCTGCGCCACGCCCGCGACAACGGCCACAATCGTCGCGACTCTGATGTCGCCGCTGATGTAAAACGCGGCGAAAAACAGAATCAGCGAAAAGAAATCCAAAACAATCTTCATAAGCGCTCCAAACGCGCGCCGGCGCAAAACGGCCGCCCGCGGCGCGGGGCGCTTGGGCTCGGCGACGGCCCAAGCAAAGGGCGGCCTCAAGCCCGGCCCCAATGCGACGCCGAGACAACGGGAACGGGAATTGAAACAGAAACAACCAAGAGACAAAGCAAAGAGAAAGTTTGCAAGAAGCGTTGATAAAAAAACGCCATAAAAGCATTGCGCCAACATCATTGCCAGCCGCCGCGCCGCACAGGCTCAATGAAAAACAATCCCGGCCCTCAAAGGGCGTCCGGGAGCTTTTCTTTTGATTTTTCAACGACGGCGCAAACAACCCCGAGGGGGATGGCGCCCACGCTTCTTCGATGCTTTCCCAAAAGAAAAAACCGGCGAAACGCCGGATTTTCACGCAAAACTCATTTTCGGCCAAATTCCCCCGGCTTGGCTTGCGCCAAGGGCCCGCAACGCCGGGCCGCTTGGGGGCGAAGGGGCTTGGGCGGATCCGCCCAAGCCGGCCCCAAACCCAATCCGCGCGCTCAAGCCAAGCCGACGCCCAAGGCGACGGGCTTGAAATCCAAGCCGAACATCGCCCGCGCGGTGTTGAGCATCTGGCACGAAAAGCCCCACTCGTTGTCATACCAAGCCAAAATCTTGGCCATGCCGTCGCCGATGACGCGGGTTTGCGTGGCGTCGAAGATCGAGCCGTAAGGGGTGTGGTTGAAGTCCGTCGACACCAAAGGCTCGTCGCTGTAAGCCAAAACGCCCGCCAAGGGGCCGCTTTGGGAGGCGGCCTTCATCGCGTCGTTGATCGCCTCGACGCCGGCGGGCCGGCTTGGAACGAAGGTCAGATCGACCATCGAGACGTTGATCACGGGCACGCGCACGGCGAAGCCGTCCATCTTGCCCTTCAGCTGCGGCAGCACCAAGCCCACCGCCTTGGCGGCGCCGGTTTTGGTGGGGATGATGTTTTGCGCCCCCGAGCGGGCGCGGCGCAGATCCTTGTGGCGCACGTCGATCAAAGTTTGGTCGTTGGTGAAGGCATGCACCGTGGTCATGAGGCCCTTCTCGACGCCGAAGGCGTCGACCAAGACCTTCGCCGCGGGCGCGAGGCAGTTGGTCGTGCACGAGGCGTTGGACACGATGCGCATGCCCTCGGTCAAAACGCCGTGGTTCACGCCGTAAACGACGGTCGCGTCGACCTCGCCCTTGGCGGGGGCCGAAATCAGAACCTTTTTGGCCCCGTTTTTCAGATGCGTTTGGCACTTTTCGGCCGACACGTTGTCGCCCGTGCACTCCATCACCAAATCGACGCCGTAATCGCCCCACTTGCATTGCTCAATGGGCAGCCTGTCAAGGAAGGGAATCTTGCGCCCGTCGATGATCAGGCTCTGCGCGTCATGCTCGACGCGGCGGCCGAAAATCCCATGGACGGTGTCGCGCTTGGTGAGCAGGGCATTGACCTCCACCCCGCCCGAGCCGTTGATCGCGACGACCTGCAGCGTGTCTTGCAGGCCGTATTCGTAAATGGCGCGCAAAATCTGGCGGCCGATGCGCCCGTAACCGTTGATCGCGATTCTCATCCTGACTCCTTGATTTGTTTGCCGCGTTGCAGCTCAGATTTCGTTTCCGGGCGCGCCGGCCGCCGCGCCAAGCGCCGGCCGGCCTTGCCCGCCCCTTGCCTTGACGTGTCTTGGGCCCGTCGCTTAGGCGCGCAAAAACGCCGAGCACACCGGGCAGCGCTTGTCCTTGCGCACGGAGTAATCGACCGTCGTGTTGCGGCTCAAGTCGAAAATCCGAAGCTTCCCCTCCAAATTGAGCTTGGATCCCACCAAAAGCCGCAGCGCCTCGTTGGCCTGCATCGCCCCCACCATCGCCACCAAGGGCGACCACACGGCCGTGGGGCCGGAGGGGGAGCCCGAAACGGCCGCGTCGAACTTCGCCGCCGAGGGAAAAAGGCACGCGTAGCACGGCGAAAAGGGATCTTTGAAATTGAACAGCGTGAGCTGCCCCGTGAAGTAGGCCACCGCCCCGAACACCAAAGGCACCTTGTACATGCAGCACGCCTCGTTGATGGCGGCGCGCGAGCCCACGTTGTCGGTGCAGTCGAGCACGACGTCGTTGCCCGGGATCAGCGTGGAAAGCGTCCGCTCATCCAAACGGCGGCGAACGGGCACGAGCCTGACCTCGCTGTTGAGCGCCCGCAGCCGATCGGCCATGGCCTCAACCTTCGGCCGGCCGACGTCGGCCTCGCCGTAGGCGATTTGCCGCGCCAGATTGCTTTCCTCGACCAAGTCCTCGTCGGCGAACGTGAGCTTGCCCACGCCCGCGGCGACCAACAGCGGCAAAACGGTCGAGCCCAAGCCGCCGCAGCCCACGACCAGCGCCTTGCCGCGGCGGATCTTCGCGACCCCATCCGGCCCAATCCCGTCCAACAGCTCATGCCTGTGGTAACGACCGGAATCGTATTCCATGTTCTCCTCCTCGCCGCCGCCCGGATCGGGGCGCCCTTGATTCTATCGCGGGCCGCCGGATTCCGCCCCCAAGCGGCGCGCGGCTCGGGCAGGATCAAAGCAGCACCTGCTCCACGCCGTTGCCCTCGACCACGCCCTTGACGTAGGCGTCTTGCCAGTTTTCGCCCAAGATTCGGCGCGCCATCTCGATCACGATGTAATCGGCCTCGACGGGAACGTCGTTGCGGTAGCGCGACAAGCCTTGAAGGCAGGCGGGGCAGGTGGTGAGAATCTTGACCCGCTTGCCGCCTTGGCCCGCGGCGGCGGCGATGGCGCGGGCGCCCGTTTCCTTGTCGCGCGCGACGTCGTAATAGTTCACCGCGTCGGAAATGCGCCGCTTCAGCGGGCAAACGCCCGCCGACCGATCCATCCCCGTTGCGCCTTGGCCCGCCTCGGAAGCGGCGCCGGGCGCAGCGGGCGCCCGGGCGGCGGCGTAGGCGGGATCCCGATCCATTTTCTCGATCAGCCCCGAACGAACGGCGCCCAAATTCGCCAAGTTGGACATGATCTCCTCTTGCTTGCGGAACTTCACCTGCGTCGCGACGTCAGGCCGCGACACCGCGAACGAGCCCGACTCGCCGCAGCAGCGGTCGGACAGCGTCACGCCGTCGCCCAACAGCCCGCGCACGACGTTCATCGGCGCCGTGGTTTTGATGGGGCTGTGGCAGGGGTCGTGGTACAGGTAGGGCGGCGCGGCCTCGGCCTTGCCCGCGCCCGCGCCCCCGGCTTTCCCGGGCGCCAAGCTCACGCCTTTTTCCAGAAGGTACTCGTGGATGTCCAAAATCCGGCAGCCCGGGAAAATCAGGTCGAAGCGGTACTTGGACAAGGCGTCGTGGCAGGTGCCGCAGCTGACCAAGACTGTTTTGATGTCCAAATAGTTCAGCGTGGTGGACACGCGATGGAACAGCACCCGGTTGCGGGTGACGATCCTTTGGGCGGTTTCCTTGTCGCCCGACGCCTCTTGGGGATAGCCGCAGCACAGATACCCCGGAGGCAGCACGGCGGTCGAGCCCACTTTCCACAGCATCGCCAAAACCGCGAGCGAGATTTGGCTGAACAGGCGCTCCGAGCCGCATCCCGGGAAATAAAACACCGCCTCGCCGTCCTCCCTTTTGGGGTCGCGGATCACCGGAATGCGCGTGTTGTCCTCGATCCCGAAAATCTGCCGAACGGTTTTGGCGGGCGCGCGCGCGGGCAAGGGCCGGTTGACGAAGTGGATGGTCTGCTCGACGATCCCCGGTCTCCGCGCCGTGGCCTTGGGCCGCGTCTTTTGCGCCTCCACGGCGCCTTTGGCCAAAACGCCCGCGACGCGAACGCCGAAATTCTGGGCGGGGAAGCCCGCTTGGGCGACCGCCAGGCGCCAAGCCTTGACGGCCTTGGGGTCGGTCGCGTTCAAAAAGCCCTTGGCCATGGCCGAGGGCAAGCCGGAGCGGAGTTGGCCCGCGACTTTCAAAAAGTCGCGGATCTCGACCGACACGTCGCCGAAGTCGATCTTCACGGGGCAGGGCTTCACGCAGCGATGGCACACGGTGCAGTGGTCGGAAATCTCGTTGAGCTCCTTGAAGTGCAGCAGCGACACGCCGCGCCGGGTTTGCTCCTCGTACAAGAAGGCCTCGGCCAAAACGCCCACGGCCAAGATCTTGTTGCGGGGGCTGCACAGCAGGTTCGCGCGCGGGACGTGGGTGGAGCACACGGGCTTGCACTTGCCGCAGCGCAGGCAGTTTTTCACCATGCGGGTGATGTTGCCCAGGCGGCTGCGCTCCAAAATCAGCGACTCGGCGCCCAGCAGCTCAAACGAGGGCGTGTAGGCCCGGCTCAAATCGACCCCGCGGCGCAGCTTGCCGCGGTTGAAAAAGTCGTTCGGGTCGACCTGTTTTTTGTACTCCCAGTAGCGGCTCAAATCCTCGTCTTGGAGGTAGTTGATTTTGGTCAGCCCGATCCCGTGCTCGCCCGAAATGACGCCGCCCAGCTCGCGCGACATTTTCATCACGCGGTCGACCACGGCGTGCGCGGTCGAAAGCATCTCATAGTCGTCGGAGTTGACGGGGATGTTGGTGTGCACGTTGCCGTCGCCCGCGTGCATGTGCAGGGCGACGAAGACGCGCCCGCGCACGACGCTCGCATGGATCTCGGCAAGCTTGCGCAAAATCGGCTCGTCGGTCTTGGCGCTGAAGATCTCCGACAGCGGCGCCATCAGGTCGCGCTTGACCGACACGCGGATCAGAAAATCGCGCATGCACTGAAAAAGCGCGCCGTCGAGCTTGCGCCCGGGCTGCTCCAAGCCGACCTCGCCGTAACGGTCGAGATAGGCGCCGATGGGGCTGTCGAGATGGCCCAGCATCCACGCCCAGCGCTCGCGCACGGTCTCGACGCAATCGACCGCGTGGTTGCCGCGCTCGCCCAAAATGACCTTGGTCGAAAGATCCTCGCCCATCTTGTCCACGGGCAGCTTGCCGCCCAAGATCGGCAGCAGCCTGTCGCACAGCTTGAGCTTGTTTTTGATCGACAGCTCGATGTTGATGCGCTCGATCCCGTCGGAGTAATCGCCCAAGCGCGGCAGCGGGATCACGACGTCCTCGTTGATCTTGAAGGCGTTGGTGTGGCGGGCGATCGCGGCCGTGCGCGAGCGGTCGAGCCAAAACGCCTTGCGCTGATCGGGCGTGACGGCCACAAAGGCGTCGCCGTCGCGGGCGCGGGCGATTTGCCCGATGCGCTCGCAGGCTTGCTCCAAGCTCGGCTCGTCGTCGGACACGACGTCGGCCAGCAGCACCATCTTCGGCCGGCCCCGGCCCGCGGCCTTGGTCGCGTAGCCCACGGCGCGCACGTAGCGCCAATCCATGTGCTCCAAGCCCGCGAGGCTCACGGTCGCGTGGTTGAGCAAATAGTCGCGGATCTCGACGATCGCGGGGGTCGCGACGGCGACGGTGCCGAAAAACTCCATGCACACCGTGCGAATGTGCTTGGGCGCCCGGTGAAGAATGAAAGTGGCGGAGGTGATGATCCCGTCGGTGCCCTCTTTTTGCGCGCCCGGCACCCCCGCCAAAAACTTGTCGGTGACATCCTTGCCCAACCCCGTTTTGCGAAAGCGGGCCCCGGGCGCCTCGATGCGGCGGGTGCTGACGACGGTCTCGCCGTCGTCGGCGAGCTCATGGATGTCGAACACCGCCTTGTCGACGGTGTGGATCTTGCCGAAGTTGTGCCCCACGCGCTCGACGCGCATCCATTTGCCGTCGGCGCCGACCATTTTCCAAGACAGCAGGTTGTCCAAGGTCGTGCCCCACAGCACGGCTTTCTTGCCGCCCGCGTTCATGGCGATGTTGCCGCCCACGCATGAGGCGTCGGCCGACGTGGGGTCGACGCCGAACACCAGCCCGGCGCGCGCCCCCGCCTCCTCCAGCCGGCGGGTCACGACGCCCGCGCCCGCGTGCAGCACGGGATGCAGGCCCTCCAAGCCCGGCAGCTTTTCCCACACGGCCTCTTGGAATAAATCCAGCTTTTCGGTGTTGATCACGCAGCACAGCGGATCCAAGGGGATCGCCCCGCCCGTGTAGCCCGTGCCGCCGCCGCGCGGCAGCATGCTCACGCCCATGGCCATGAGCTCGCGGACGATCCCCAGCACCTCGCTTTCCTTGTCCGGCGCGATCACCGCGAAGGGATACTCCACGCGCCAGTCCGTCGCGTCGGTCACGTGCGACACGCGCGAGAGCCCGTCGAACAGAATGTTGCCGGGGGCGGTGTGCTTGGACAGCGCCGCGACGAGCTCCTTGCGCCTTTGGGCGGTGAACTCGAAATGGGAGCGGAACCGGTCCACCGCCTCGGTCGCGCGCTGAACCAGCGTGTCGACGTCCTTGTTGCCGTCCTTGCGCTTGACGATCTCGTCGATGCGGTGGCGCATCTCGCGAATCAGCATGTCCAGCCGCTGCGGATGCACAAGCAAATCGTCCTCGAGGTAGGGGTTGCGCCGCACCGCCCAGATATCCCCCAGCACCTCGAACAGCATGCGCGCCGAGCGGCCGGTGCGCCGTTGGGCGCGCAGTTTTTCGGACAGATCCCAAAAGTCCTCGCCCACCAGGCGAACGACAATTTCCCGATCCGAAAAAGAGGTGAAGTTGTACGGGATTTCCCGTATCGAGCGGTTTTCGTTCATTTTCGTCCATCGGGCGGCGCAAGCCGCCCCCAAGGCGCGGCGACAAAGCGAGCCGCGCAAAAAACGGGCGCCGCGCGGCAAAGCGCCGCAGGCGCAACCGGCTCATCTTGCAACAAATGAGAAAAAAATGAAGCCCATCCGGTCAAGGGAAGGGCAAAAAGACGCAAAGCGAACCCGGCTCGCCGCGGCGCGGGGCCTCGGCGCGAGGCGCGAAAGCCGGACGCCCGCGGTTCGGGCGCAGGGCGCGCGCCTTTCCGGCGCGCCCCCCCAAGGCGCGCCCAAGGCGCGGCCAAGCGATCGGCGCGTCTTGGGCGCCTTGGGCTCGCCGATCCGCCCGCGGCGGAATTATTAATTATAATTGGCGCCGGGCGCCTTTGCCCCAAAGACGCCTCGGCGAGGCTCGGCCCGCCGCACTCGAACCCGCTTTGGCCCAAGCCGCGCCGGGCCGATCGGCCAATTTTTCGGTTAGCCCATGTCGTCCCAGCAACCCCCAAGCGACGCCCGACGCGATCCCGCGCGCTCGGCCTCGCGCTCGATTTTGTCCCTTTTTGCCGCCCTGCGATGGGTCTGGCTAAGCTTGCTGTTCGTCACGGCCGCTTTCGCCTTGGGCTACGGCTTCGAATACGCCGCGGTCGCGCGCCACTTTTTCCCGATCCCCGAGCCCCAAGCCATTGAAGAGGAAACCGGCGTTTTGGTGCCCTACGAGGCGGTTGAGCAAGCGGGCGGAGTCGGAGCGGGCGACAAGCTGCGGCCAAGCCAAGCGCCAAGCGGCGCCGCGCGCTACCTGGGCTTTCACGTCAAAGACGGCCAAGGCCGCTACAAAAGCGTGTATTGCGACTTTCCCTCGCCCGACGCCCTGAAAACCTTCGGCCAAGACATAGGCGAAAGAAGCCCCGACAAAAACAAGCCCAAGCAAAGCCTGAGCTTGGAAAACGAGCTCAACACCTGCGACTGGCTGTACGAGCGCTTCGCGGCGCTGTCCAACTGCCCCGAATGCGGCCGCAACCTGTCGCGCGCCTACGGCAAGAGCGTCGCGTTCAAGGAAAACGGCAAGGGCATTTTGCTGGAGATGAAGGTGGACGGCGCCGTGAGCCTGCCTTACGACGTCGCCCGCGGCGCCTACGAGGAGCTGCGCTTCGACATGGGCTCCCGGGCGCTGCGTTGGATCGCCTTGACGCTGTGCATGGCGATTCTCTCCGCCTACGCCTTCCACTTCCACCGCTTCTACGCCCAACCCGAGGACGAGAGCAAAAACGAGGGCGGGAACGTGAACAGGGCAAAGGGCAAAGGAAAAGGCAAGGGCGAGTCCCCTGCCGCAGCCGCGCAAGAGGCCGCCCAAGGCCAAACAGGGGCGCAGAGCCCCGCCCCAAGCCAAGCCGCCCGGGCCCAAGGCGGCGAAGCGGGCGAAAAGGACGCAAAAGCCGAGGCCGACGAAGCCGGCAAAACGGGCGAAGCCGAGAAAGCCAACGAAAATGAGGCGACGGCCAAAGAGGCGACTGCAGAAGAGGGCGGCAAGGGCCAAGGCCAAAACGGCGGGAACGAATCCGGCGCCAAAGGCGAAAGCGATTGACAAGGCGTTTCGCCAAACGGCACGGATTGACGCAACGCATGGCGCCGCGGCGCGCGGCGCGTTAGAATCGCGCCGCTTGGGATCGCCCGGGCGCCGCCCGAAAAGGATGGGAAATGGACTACGAAAAGGCTCGTTACAACATGGTCGAATGTCAGATTCGCCCATGGGACGTCTTGGATTTCAAGCTTCTTGACGCGATCGAGGAGATACCGCGGGAAATCTTCGTGCAAGACAAACACAAGGAATTGGCCTACGCCGAGGTGAGCCTGCCCGTGGGCAACGGCTCCTACCTTCTGGAGCCCAAGGTCGCGGCGCGCATGATCCAAGCTTTGCAGCTCAAGCCCGAGGACGTCGCGATGGAGATCGGCACGCGCACGGGCTACGGCACCGCGATTTTGTGCAAGATGTGCGGCAAAGTCGACAGCTACGACATCGACGCCGCCGTCCAGGAAACCGCCCGAAAAAACCTCGAATCGATCGGGATCAAGAACTTCAACCTGATCAACGCCGACGGCTTCGAGGAAAGAAACCTCGGGCAAAAGATCTACGACGCCATTTACGTGGGCGGCGCCATGCGCATCGTCCCCGAAGCGCTGTTTCGCCACCTCAACGGCAACGGCGGGCGCTTGATCGTCATCGAAGGCGAGACGCCCGTGATGAGCGGCAAGCTTTACGTCAAAAACGGAGACGATCTTTCGGCCCGAACCCTGTTCGAGACGAAGGCGAACTACTTGGTCGACGCCGCCGACAGCATCAAAAAAGAGCTGTTCAGCTTCTAAGGCGCGGGGGCGCAAGGCGCCCGGAGCCGGGAGATCGAATGCCTTGGCGCCGTTTCCAAACGCGATTCGGCAATCGGCATGGGCGCGCGCCCCATGCCGTTTTTTTTTGCCCGCCTCCAAGCCAACGGGCGGCCCGGGCGCTTGACGCCGCCAAGCGCCCGGGCTTGTAAAATGGCGCGCTTGGGGCCGCCGGGCGACAGCCCGGAGGCGAGGATCGGCCGATTCGTCGGAACCGGCAAACGCGGGGAAAAACAGGTGCTTCGAGCAATCGATTTGTTCGCGGGAATCGGCGGCATTCGCAGAGGCTTCGACAACGCTTTCGCCAAAAGCGGCGACAAAATCGAGACCGTTTTTGTCAGCGAATGGGACAAGTTTGCGCAAAGAACGTACCGGCTCAATTACGGCGACGGCTTCGACATCGCGGGCGACATCACCCAAATCGACGCCCGCGCCGTCCCCGCGTTCGACATTTGCCTCGCGGGCTTTCCCTGCCAAGCTTTTTCGATGGCGGGCGGCCGCAAGGGCTTCGACGACAACTTCAAAGGGATGACGCGCGGCACCCTGTTTCGCGACGTCGTGCGCATCTGCGATCTGCGCCGGCCGCGGGCGATCTTTTGCGAAAACGTCAAAGGGCTCATGCACCACGACGGCGGGCGCACCTACAAGGTCATCAAGGGCGCGTTCGAGGAAATCGGCTACCGGGTCTTTGAGCGGGTGCTCAACAGCAAGGATTTCGGCGTTCCCCAAAACAGGGAGCGCATTTACATCGTCGCGTTTCGGCATGACCCCGCCAACGGCCTGGCCGCGCCCGACTCGTTTCGCTTTCCGCAAGGCGGCGCGCGCGGCGCCAAGCTTCAAGACGTCTTGGATCCGGCCCCCGTCGATGCGCGCTATTACCTAAGCGACGTCTACGTCGAGACGCTGCGCCGGCACAAAGCCCGGCATGCGGCCAAGGGGCATGGCTTTGGCTACGAGATCAGGGATCTGGGCGGCGTCGCGGGCGCCATCGTGTGCGGCGGGATGGGGCGCGAGCGCAATTTGATCGTCGACAACCGCCCCCACAGCCTGGTTCCCACCACGCGCATCAAAGGCCGCGTCAACCGGGAGGGCATCCGCAAGCTGACCCCGCGGGAGTGGGCGCGGCTCCAAGGCTTCCCGGAAAGCTTCAAATTCGACCTGGCCGACGGCCACATGTACAAGCAGTTCGGCAACAGCGTGACGGTGAATGTGATCGAGGCCATCGCCGAGGAAATCCGAGCCGTCTTGGTCGGATCGGCCGCAGGGAAGGCGGCTTAGGCCAAGGCGCGGTCCCCGCCCCGAACAAAACAAGCCAACAGACGAATAAACCAACAGACGAATAAACGCGCAAACAAACGGACGAACAAGCAAAAAAACAAACAACCATCCCCAAGCAACCGATGAAAGCCAACGCTAAGGGCGATCCGCGGGCCGTGCCGCCGCCCCGGGCTTGGGGCGCGGGGCGGGATTGGGCCGAGTCTTGGTCGCCGAGGCGGCGGGCAAGGCCCGGGCGGCGCCGGATGGGGCGTCCGGTTTTTTCTTGCCCAAGCCCGGATCCGAATCGCGGCTAACGGACGACGCAGCGTCGGGGTTGTCGCGCGCCCATTGGTCGATCTTCCCGTGGCACTCCTTCATCCTTTGCGCGTGGCGCTCGCCCACCTTGCGCGCCGCCTCGGACTGCCTGCGCGCCTCCTTTTCGCCCCGATCCGCCGCCCCGCCGTCGCCGACGGCGTCCATCAAGACCAAAACGGCTTGCGTGTATTCATCGCCCAACGGCTTGGAAAGCTCCGAGTAAACGCAGTCGCAGTATGCGTTGACGACCGCGTAAGGGAATCGGTCGCGGCCCATCGAGCGCATGGCGTAACGGCACTCGTCGATGTAATACTCCTTGGCCGACTCCAAACGCTGCATGTCGTAAGGGGTGTGCAGCACCCCGCCCCAAGCGGGGATGGATTCCGCCAAGGCCAGGCCCAACAGCGCGAGCCTCTTCGAAAGGGATCGCGGCCCAAACTGCGCTTTCATCGGCGTCGCCTCCAACAGGGCGAGGCGGCGCCTCGGCCCGCCGCCCGCGCGAGCCGATCGGGCGCCGACGGAAATCATCCCGCGGCGCGCCCAATCGACCCCAAAAGAGCCGCAAGAATCCGGCGCGGCAAAGGGGCCGGCTCGTTCCCCCGCGCCGGTTCGCGCCGCTACGGCGCGGGGCCCAAAACCAACCGGGCGTCCGGCGCCCCGGGCCCCACCTCCACCACAGCCGCCTCTTGCCATTGCCCGCCGCTTGCGCCGTAGCTCAAAGCCACGTAGCGCCCGGAGGGCAGCTGCCCCATCGTCGCCGAGGCACCGGGCGGCATGTAAAACACCCGGGCCGCCTGGGCGGTTTTGTCGACGGCTTGCGCCAACTCAGGCGCAGGCTCCTCGGCCGAGAAGCCGTCGACGAAAGGCCCGGATGGCTCGCCGGCGCCCGGCGGCGCCGCGCCGTTTGCCCCGAGCGCCGTCTCGCCCGAAGCCCAATTCGCCCCGGGCGAATCCGGCCCGGATCCGGCCGATCCCCCCGCGATCCGCTCGGGCGCGACGAGCGAGGGGTCGAGGGCGGGAGAGGGGGCGGCGCGCAAGGCTTGCGGGTCGCTTCGGCGCAGGATCACGAACATCGGCTCGCCCGATTCGTTGTCCGCGCGCAGCGCCCATCCGCCTTGCTCGCGCACCTGCGGAAAGGGCAGCGCGTAGGCCGCGCCGCCTTTGTAGCCCGGGTTCAAGCCCCGCACGGCGGCGTCGCTCATCCCGGGCGACGCCGCCAAAGGCGCTTGGGCGTCCAAATCGACCGGCGCGGCGGCGGGCGCAGGCTCCTCCTCGCCGCCCAAGGACAAAAGATAGATGATCAGCGTCGAGGCGACGGCCGCGAAGGCGACGGCGCCCAGCAGCGCCGCCGCGATTTTTTTGGCGCTTGGGCCCGATTTTTTGGGCTCCTCGCCCCACAGCGCCGCGAACTCGTCATCCCAGAAAGTCGGCTGCGGCGCGGCGCCGAAGGCGGACGGCGGCGCGGCGCCGAAGGCGGACGGCGGCGGGGCGCCGAAGCCCGGCGCCCCCGGGCCCGGGCCCGGGAATTGCCGCGCGCGCCCCCGGATCTCGCGCATCCGCTCTTGATCGCCAATCCACCTGTCGTGCTCCGCCCTTTTCGCGGGATCGGACAAGACCTCATAGGCCTTGTTGATGATCGACATGATCCGGGCCGCGTCAGGGCTGTCGTTGAGGTCGGGATGGTATTTTTTGGACAGGCGCCGGTATTGGGCGCGAATCTCCTCGGCCGAGGCGTCGCGCGGCACCTTCAAATTGTCGTAGTGCGTCCTGATCTTGTTGTGCACCTTGACCCCGATTTCTGCCGCGCCGAAGCTCGCGCCGCGACCAACGCCCCCAAAAGAAGAAAAAGACGGCAAGCCCGAAGACCGCGGCGACGGGAGACAACAAACAAAAAACAATTCAAAACATCGAACCAACGACAAATCAAAGCAAAGCTCAGCGGGCCAAGGCAAGACGCGGGCTTGAGGCCGCGCCTTGCCTGCCTCAAGCCCGCCGCTTCGCCCGCGTCGGGGCCGGGGGCCGATCGACTGTTTGAATCATGCTATGATTTCCTTTCGCGCGGCGATGCGACGCTTCGCCGCGGCCCATGACGGCCCCTTGGGGGAATCGGCAAAAGATGAGAGCCTTCGCCTTGCGCAGCCGCGCGGCCGCTCTGACCGCGGCGGCTTTCCTGTTCAGCCTGCTTGCTTCCTGCTCGCTGTTTCAAAAAACCCCGGCGCCCATCGTTTCGGGCAACGGCGGCAACTTAGGTTACGAAGATTACGGCTACGGCGGTTACGGCCCCAACCCGGGCCCGGGCGCCAATTCCTACGGGCCCGCGCCATCCGACCCCTACGGCTACGCCTCGGGGGCGGGCTCGGCGGCCTTCTCCCCCGACCCCGGGCCCGCTTGGGGGGCCAACGGCGGCGCCAACGCCCCCGTGATGACGGCCGCCGCCGAAAACGGCTATTATACGGTTCAACGCGGCGACAACCTCTACCGCATCTCGCTGCGCTTCGGCGTCAGCCGCAGGCAGCTGGTCGAATGGAATCAGCTGGCCAACGAGGACACCATCGCCGCAGGCCAAAGGCTGCGCGTCGAGCCGCCTCAGGGCGCGAGCCGCCCAAGCGCCAACCGCCCCAAGGAAACGACGGTCGCCCAAAGCGCGCCTGAGCCGGAGGAAAAGAAACCGGCGCCGGCCGCCCGCCCACCCGGCTCGCTGTCTTTGGCATGGCCCATCAGCGGCAAAATCACCCGCCGCTACTCCAACGAATCCCCCAACATCGAGATCACCCCCGCCTCGACGGCGACGGTGCGCGCCGCCGAGGCGGGCGTGGTGAGCTACATCGACAAAATCCAAACCTTCGGCATGACCATCATCGTCGACCACGGCGACGGGCTTTTGACCAGCTACTCCAACGTCGAGGGCATCCGCGTCAAAAACAACCAGCGCGTCTCCAAAGGCCAAGCGCTCGCCTCCGTCTCGCCGTCCAAGCCCCTGACCTTCACCGTCGCCAAAGACAGCGTCATCGTCGATCCGCAAAAGCGGCTGCCCAAGCGCTGATCGGCCGTTCGCCGGCGCGGGGCCGCGAGACGCAGGCGCTCCCCCGAGCCAAGAGGCGGTTTGCCCGCCTAAGCCTGCGGCAGCTTGCCGCAGGCGATCAGCATGCGGCGAAACGCTTGGACGGCGCCTTCGGGATCGTCGCTCAAAGTCACGGCGCGCACCACCGCGATCGAATCCACGCCGCAGGCCAAAACGCTTTCCGCATTGCCCAAGTCGATTCCGCCGATCGCGACGATCGGCGCGGAGCTTTCGGATCGGATGCGCCGAACGTAGGCCTTGAGCTTGCCCAAACCCTGCGGCTTGGTGGGCATGACCTTGGTGGCAGTGGGGAAAATCGCCCCGATGGCCATATAGCTGGGGCGCAGCGCCAAAGCCCGGTCGATTTCGCCGTCGGCGTGGGTGCTCACGCCCAAACGCAGCCCCGCCTCTTTGATCGCCTCGACGTCCGCCGAATCCAAATCCTCTTGGCCCAAGTGGACGCCGAAAGCCCCCTCCTCGATCGCCAAGCGCCAATGATCGTCGATCATCAGCATCGCGCCCGTGCCCTCAACGGCGCGCAGGGCGGCTCGGATTTCCGACCGCAGCGCCTCGCCGGCAAGATCCTTGCGGCGCAGCTGCACCGTGTCGGCCCCCGCGCGCGCCGCGCGCGCCACCCACGACGCGTCGGGCGCGACGACGTAAAAGCCCATCGGCCGGGGCATCGGCGCAAAACCGCCATAAGCGTCGTCAATCATTGCCGTCTCCTTTCGTCTTGGCCCGCAAAGCCGCGCGGTTTTCGGCCCTTTCGATCGTTTTGCGCGCGCATTGCGCCGCGCGCCGCCTCTGCCCGGCCGCAGGCGCCGCGCAAGCCCGGCGGGCGGCGGCGCGCGGGGCAAAGGGCGATTATAATTGCGCCTTTGCGCGCGCCCAAAGCGGCGCGCTTTTGCGTCGCTTTGGGCGCCAAGCGCCCCCGGCGTTTGCGCTTGATTTCAAACGCGCTACAATTCGAGGCTATTTTTCCGCAGGCGAGACTCTCGCCCCAGGCGCCGCCAAGCGCCGCGAAACACGATATTCAAGTTTTGGAGATTTCCCAGCATGGCTAACTCAGCGCAGGCTCGCAAACGCGCGCGCCAGTCCATCAAGCGCAACTTGCGCAACACGCAGCAACGCACCCAATACAGAACCGCCGTCAAGAAGATCATCAAGGCCATTGAGGCCGGCGACAAAGCCGCCGCGCAGGCCCAGTTCGTCGAGTCGGTCAAGATCATCGACCGCATCGCCGACAAAGGCATCTTCCACAAGAACAAAGCGGCCCGCCAAAAGAGCCGCCTGTCCGCCCGCATCAAAGCCATGGGCGGGAACGACGCCAAGCAAGGCGCCTGACCCCCGCTCGGGGCGACCCGAAATGAGGGCGCAAGCGGCGAAATCTCCCGCATCGACTCGCAAGGGCAATGGACGGGAATCGGCGCGCCCCAAATTGCCTTCGCGCGACGGCCGTTCGGATCGAATCCGAACGGCCGTTTGCTTTGCGCGGGCAAAAAAATAGAATAAGGGGCTTTCGGCCGGCTTGCAACGGCGGCCGGCCAAACGTCGACCCCAAGCGCGGGCGCCGGTTTGCCCGCCAAGGCGATTGCGAGGATCCCATGCCCAACGACAAAATGCTGGAGTACATCTACTACGGCGTCGAAACCCTTTTGGTCTTGGTCGCGATTTATTTCGCCTTCGCCCTCATCGGCCGCCTCTTTTCCTCCCAGCACGACCGCCTCGTCACGCGCTTCGGACTCAAGCGCAACATCGTCGCGGGCTTGCTCGTGTGGCTGCCCATCATCGTGACGATGTGGCTGATCGCTTTGATCGTCGATTACTCCGACAAGCTGATCAAGCTGCTGCCGCTTCGGCTGCAGCCCGACCAATTTTTGGGCTACGAGGTGCCGGGCTACGGGATCCTCATCGCCATCGCCATCTTGTTTCTCTCGGGCCTGTTCGCGACCAATGTGCTCGGCGGCAAGATCATCGGCCTGTGGGACAGGATGCTGGGCCATATCCCCGTGGTGAAGTCGGTTTACGGCGGCGTCAAGAAAATCTCCGAATCCCTGCTTTCCGATTCCCGGCAATCCTTCAAGACCCCGATCTTGGTGCAGTTTCCGCACCCGGGCTGCTGGACGGTCGCCTTCGTCACGGGCGACGTCCTGTCCGACGCGATCCCGGGCGAAAAACCCGAGGATCGGATCGCCGTGTACGTGCCCACGACCCCCAACCCCACCAGCGGCTACTACATCATGGCGCGCGTCGAAGACACGCTGCCTTTGCCCATCAGCGTCGACGACGCCTTGAAGTACGTGATTTCCTTGGGCATGGTGGCGCCGGGCGCCGATGACGCCGGCGCGGAGGCGTCCGGCGCGAAAGCGGAAAAAGCCGGAAAAGCCGAGAAAGCTGAGAAAACCGGCAAGACAGAAGCGGCGATGAAAACGGGGGAGCCCCGGGGCGACGGCGCGGACCGATCCGTCCAAGACAAGAGCTGAAACGGCGGCCCCAACCGAGCAGGCGAGCCTTCGGATCCGCCGCAAGCCGCCTCGCGCCCGCGGCTTGCCTTGGGGCGGCGGATCGGGCGGGCTTTGCCTTTCGCCTTGCATTCAATTGTATTAAAATGGCCGATTCGCGGCGCGACAGGCGCCGCTTTGACCGGGCGCGCGGCGGGCCGACCCCGCCGCCGAATTCGCTCGCCCCGACGCAGATCGGCGGGGCGCTCAAAGGCTTTTGCACATGAGAACGAACTACTGCGGCTTGATCGACGAATCGTACGACAAGCAAACCGTGACCGTGAAAGGTTGGGTTCACCGCCGGCGCGATCACGGCGGCGTGATTTTCATCGACTTGAGAGACCGGGAGGGCCTCGTCCAAGTGGTCGTCGACCCCGACACCCCCGAAGCTTTCAAAAAGGCCGATTCTTGCCGCAACGAGTACGTCTTGTCGGTCACGGGCGTGGTGCGCATGCGCCCCGAGGACGCCTACAACGAGAAGATGGTTTCGGGAAAAATCGAGTTGCTGGCCAAGGAAATCGAGGTGCTCAACGTCTCCGAGACGCCGCCGTTCCAAATCGACGACATGAACGTCTCCGAAAACGTGCGCCTGAAATACCGCGTGATCGACCTGCGCCGAGCCGAGATGCAGTCCAACCTGCGGCTGCGCTACAAAGTCGCGATGGAAACGCGCCGTTACCTCGACGACCACGGCTTCATCGACGTCGAGACGCCGATGCTGACCCGCTCGACCCCCGAGGGCGCCCGCGACTACCTCGTGCCCTCGCGCGTGCACCACGGCAAATTCTACGCCCTGCCCCAATCCCCGCAGCTGTTCAAGCAGCTGCTGATGGTGGCGGGCTTCGACCGCTACTACCAAATCACCAAGTGCTTCCGCGACGAGGACTTGCGGGCCGACAGACAGCCCGAGTTCACGCAGATCGATTTGGAGACCTCATTCCTGGACGAAGGCGAGATCATGGATCTGGCCGAGGGGATGATCCGCCAAATCTTCAAAAACACGATGGGGATCGACATTCCCAAGCTCGAGCGCATGCCCTACGGCGAGGCGATGGCGCTGTACGGCTCCGACAAGCCCGATTTGCGCTGCAAGCTCAAGTTCGTGGATCTGACCGAAGAGATGAAGGCCGAGACGTTCAAGGTCTTCAATGAGGCGGCCAACATGAAAAACGGCCGCGTGGTCGCCCTGCGCGTGCCCAACGGCTCGAAGATCAGCCGCAAGGACATCGACGGGCTGACCGACTTCGTCGGCGTCTACGGCGCCAAGGGCTTGGCCTACATCAAGGTCAATGATCCGGCCAAGACCGCCAAGGGCGAGGACTGCGGCCTGCAGTCGCCCATCGTGAAGTTCTTGGGCGACGAGACGCTGAAAACCATCGTCGCCAAGACGGGCGCCCAAGCGGGCGACTTGGTCTTTTTCGGCGCGGGCCCGGAGAAGGTCGTCAACGAATCCATCGGCGCCTTGCGCGTGAAGCTGGGATTGGAGCGCGGCGAGGCAGACGGCTACTTTGAGCCCGGATGGCGATTCCTGTGGGTGGTCGATTTCCCCATGTTCGAGTGGGACGACCAAGAAAACCGCTGGAACGCCATGCACCACCCCTTCACCTGCCCCAAGCCCGGGCATGAGGATCTGATGGAGACGGACCCCGAGCATTGCCTCGCGCGCGCCTACGACATGGTGCTCAACGGCTGGGAGCTCGGCGGCGGCTCGATCCGCATCCACAAAGCCGACATTCAGGAGAAGGTTTTCAAGGCGTTGAAGATCACCCCCGAGCAGCAGCGCAACAAGTTCGGCTTCCTTCTGGACAGCCTCAAGTTCGGCGCCCCGCCGCACGGCGGCTTGGCCTTCGGCTTGGATCGCATGATCACGCTGATGACGAAGTCGGATTCGATCCGCGACGTGATCGCCTTCCCCAAGACCAAGCTGGCGCAGTGCCTGTTGACCGACTCCCCCAACCAAGTCGACGAAGGCCAGCTGCGCGACTTGGGCCTAAGGCTGCTGCAAACCGCCAAGGCCAAGGACTGATCGGCCGATCCGAGCAACGCTTGGCGCACGCGCCGCCAAGGGCAAAAAAAGGCTTCGCAAGAAGCCTTTTTTTTGAGCCCGGAGCCAAAGCGCCGCAAAATCCATCCAAGCGCCGGCCCTCGGCCCCGACGGCAAGCGGCCGGGGGGGGGGACGGAGCGAAGCGGGCGGCTTGGGATTGTTTGACTTATTTTGGCGGCGACGGCTCGATCGTCGCGAGAGAACGACATGTCAGTGCTCACCACGGTCAGCCCCGACCAAATGCGGGAATACCTGAAGCTTTACGATTTGGGGCAGCTGCGCGCCATGCGCGGGATCCAAGCGGGGGTCACCAACACCAACTATTTCGTGGACACGGACAAGGGCCGTTATGTGCTGACGGTCTTTGAGACGCTCAAGCTCGATGAAATCCCGTATTTCATGAAGCTTAAGCTTCATCTCAACTCAAGGGGGGTGGCATGCCCCGAGCCCATCGCGCTGAAAGACGGCAGGCTGTGCGCCGAGCTGTTGGGCAAGCCCGCGGCGCTGATCTCTCGGCTCAAAGGCGCCGAGACGGCCCGCCCCAACGCAAAGCAGTGCCGAGCCGTCGGGGCGATGCAGGCCAAAATGCACTTGGCGGGGGAAGGATCGGATCTGCGCATGAAAAACCCGCGCGGCTTCGCTTGGTGCAAGCTCGCCTACGACAAGGTGAAAAGCAAAATGGAGCCCGAGGAGTCCCAGGTTCTGGGCGAGGAGATCCGACATCTAAGCCAAGCCTTGGGCAAAATCGGCGGCGACGAGCCGGGGTCGGTCCCCGGCCTGCCTTGGGGCCCGATCCACGCGGATCTGTTCAAGGACAACGTGCTGCTCGACGGGGATGAGGTCGCGGGCTTCATCGACTTTTACTACGCCTGCGACGGCTATTTCGCCTACGACTTGGCCGTGTCGCTCAACGACTGGGCGCGCGACCCCGACAGCAACGAAATGATTCCGGAGTTGGAGGCGGCCTTCATGGAGGGCTATGAATCGGAGCGCCCGCTGAACCGCGCCGAAAAAGACAGCTTTTTGGACATGCGCCGCTGGGCTTGCGTGCGCTTTTGGACGTCGCGGCTGCTTGACTGGCACTTCCCGCCCGAAGGGGAGCTCACCTACGCCAAAGACCCGACGGTCTTTCGCGACCTCTTGCTCGCCATGCGCCGACTCGCGGGCGGCTGAAATCCGCATCGCCGACAAAAAAAAGACCGCCGAAAGGCGGCCTTTTTTTTGCGCGGCGCGCGGGCGCAGCGCGCCGGCGCTACTCGCCGCCCGCGTAATCGTTGGGGGAGCGGATCAGCGTTTCCAAGGCCCCTTCGAACTCCACCACCTTCTTGGAAAAATCGTCGGCGTCCTCGACGCCGAGGAAGGGCGATCCCGCCAAGTTCAAGGCGGGGTCGACAGGGATGCCGTTGATGCGCACCTCGAAATGCAGATGCGGCCCCGTCGCAAAGCCCGTGGCGCCGACCAAGCCGATGACGTCGCCCGCCTTGACCTTTTGGCCGATCTTCAAGGGCGCGATCGCGCTCATGTGGGCGCTGTAGGTCGTGACGCCCTCGTCGTGGTCGAGCGCGACCATGATCCCGTAGCCGCCCCGCCGCCCCGCGTAGGCCACCGTCCCATCGCGAACGGCGCGAATGGGGGCGCCGCGCGGGGCGGCGTAATCGATCCCGGTGTGCATGCGCCACGAGCGGCGGATCGGATGCAGGCGCATGCCAAACGGCGACGTCACGCGCAGCCGCTCCAAGGGCTTGACCTCGAAGCCGTCGATCCAAGTTATGCCCTGCTCGTCGTAGTAGCTGAAATTTTCCTCGCGGCCCTTGCTGTAGTGGTAGGACTTGAGCGTGCGCGGCGAGCCGTCTTTGTCGACGAAATCGACCCGGGCCGCGACGATGGGGCCCGTGCCGACGGGCTCGCCGTTGCGGGTGTACGCCTCGTAGATCAAAGCGACCTCGTCTCCGGGCTTGAGGTCGTTGAGCTTGACCTCCCTTTTAAAGATTTGCCGCAGGCTTTCGCGAATGTCCAAAGGCGCGTCGTTTTTGGCCAAGGCGCCCGCGAACGACGAGGTGACCGTCGCCTTGCGCGCCATGAACACGCTTTCCGTGTCGCGCTTGCCCTCGTCGGGGCGCCACGCGCCATCCCTTTTGGAAAACGAGAACAGATTGTCCTCGCCATCCTCGGCGGCGACGAAATCGACCGAGAACAGCTCGCCCATGGCGTTGACTTCAACATAAACCAAGCTGTCCTTTTTCAGCGTTCCCTCGCGCGGGGCGTCGGACGGGGAGGCTTGGGCGTAAGCCTTGAGCCAAGAAACAAAGCCGTCGGCCTCGAGCGCATCCGCGCCCGAGGCCAGCAGCGCTCGGCGCAGATCGCGGCTTTCGCCCGCATAGGCCAAGGCGCTGTGCGCGACCTCGTCCCGCTGCGCCGCCTCGCGCGGATCGGGCAGCTTCAGCGCCGGGCGAATGCGCTTTTGGACGGTTTTGGCGTTCGCGACGGGCGCGTCGACCGCGGGGTCGAGCAAAAACAAACCGACGAACAAGAACAGGGCGAACAAAGCGGCGCAAGCCGCGCTCAAGATCCGCAAGGACCGCAAAAGCCCGCGCCGGCGCAGCCGCGCCCAAGCCCAAACCGCGGCGGCCCAGCCGCGCAAGCGCTTTGGGGCGGAGCGCAAGGCGCCCCAGGCGCGCCGCGCCTCAAGCCGGGCTCGGGCCCGTCGGGCGAAGCGGCGCGTCTCGCGCGCGATCTGAGCCTCGGCGGCGCGGCGCGCTTTGTCCGCGCGCCGGCGCTCGCGCTCCTCTTCCTTGAGCCGGTGCCGCGCCGGCGGGTTTTCGTGGGCGCTTTCGCTTGAGGCGGCTTCGGCGCCCTTCCTCTCCCCCGCCGCTTCCCCTCCCCTAGCCTCTTTGTCGGCGCCCGATCGAGCCAAAGGGTCGGGGGCCGAGGAAGCCAAGGAAGCCGAGGAAGTCGAGGGAGCCGCGCAGTTCGCGGAAGCCGCCCGGGCGCCGAGGGCATCCTCGGTTGTCGAAGAAAGCGCCGGATCCCGGGCGCCCCAAGCGGATGTCGGGGCGGCTTCGGACCCGAACGGAGCCCCATCCTCGGCGCCGGCGCCGGCGAAACCGTCAGAAGGCTCAGAAGCGGGCGCGGGAGCGGGCGAGGGCGCGCCGCGCGCCGCGGCGGCCGGAATGCGGGCGGAAACAAGCGGATCGACAGGCGCCGCGGCGCTGTGTGCGGGCAAACCGATGGAATCGGGCGAAACTTCGGCGCCGTTTGGCTCCCCTTGGGTCTGCCCGAGCTCGCTTCCCGGCCCTGCGCCTTTGCGGCGCGAAAAAAACGACATCGAAATCCCCAAATCGCGGGTCGACTGCGCCCCGCCTTGCGCATGCTTTGCGCCTATCTTAACCGCGAGCGCCCTCGGCCCCGTTTGGCCTTGATCAAGCAGCCTGCCCGGGCGAAGCGCTGTGTTTTTTGCTATGATCCTCGGGCGCCTCGAAGGCGCCCGAGGATCGCGAGCCTTCACGCCGATCGCGGCTTGCCATCGAACGGCTCCCTTACCCCCGATCGGCCGAAAGAGGCGCGCGCCCATGAACCGCGAAACGCAGATCAAAATATTCGACAAATCCATCCTCATCGCCGACGAGGCGACGTGCGCGGCCGCCATCGACAAAATGGCCGCGGAAATGAGGACGCGCCTGCGCAACAGCTACCCGCTGTTCATCGCCGTGATGAACGGGGCCTTCGTGTTCGCCGCCAACCTGATCGTTCGGCTTCAGTTTCCCATGGAGTTCGACACCGTCATCGCCCGCCGCTATCAAGACAAAATCGTCGGCCAGCCGCTGGATTGGGTCAAAAAGCCGCCCCAAAGCGTCAAGGGCCGAACCGTGGTCTTGCTTGACGACATCCTCGACGAGGGCGTGACGCTCAAGGCCGCCAAGGAGGAAATCTTGGCGGCGGGGGCAACCGCGTGCCTAAGCGCCGTTTTCGTGGAAAAAGACCGCAAGGTTCCCAACCGCATGGAGCCCGACTTCATCGGCGTCAAGGCGCCCAACCTGTTTTTGTTCGGCTACGGCATGGACGTGCGCGGCGCGTGGCGCAACCTGCCGTGCGTGCGGGCGATCCCCAAAGAGCGCGAGGCGGAGGCGTTGGAGACGCTCTAGACCAATTCACCGCCCGAGCCGAAGCCCGGCCGAAGCCCAAGCCCGGGCGCCGCGCATAAAGCAAAGCCCCTCTTCCGAGGGGCTTTTTTTTCAAGCGGGCAGACGCGCGCTTCGCCGGTTCACGCTTGAAAGGACCCAACGACCCAACTTTGGATCGCGCGGCATTCCCCGGCCGTTTGGGCCGATTTTGGCGGGTTCGCCGAAATGACCGCGCCCTTTTGATCTGTTCAAGGCGTTTCAAGGGCGTTTTGCGCCAATCGTTTCCGGATGCGGGCATGCGATTCGGCGGTTTTGGGATTCCGGCCGATAAGGCGCGAGGGAATGACGGGGATTAAACCCCGCAAACCTCGCGCCCGGCGTTTTTTGAGCCGCCCATCCCATTGACCGCCAAAAGGCCATGCCGCGCGCTTTCCTCAACGCCATGCTTGTTATTTTCGGCCGGATCCAAGGCGGCGCCGGCCGGTTGTTCGACCACCCTTGCGCCGTTCTTGCGTCGTTCCATTCCGGACGCAACACATGAACTCAAGCGGGTTGGGCGCGTCAAGCGTCAGATGAGGTTGACGAAGAAGCTCAAGATCAGCGCGTTGATGATGTCGACGAAGAAGGCCCCGACCAAAGGCACGATCAGGAAGGCCTTGTGCGAATCGCCGAATTTTTGCGTGATGGCCTGCATGTTCGCCACGGCCGTGGGGGTCGCGCCCATGCCGAATCCGCAGTGGCCGGCGGTCAGAACCACGGCGTCGTAATCCTTGCCCATGATCCTGTAGGTCACGAAAATCGCCCACAGCACCATGAACACGGTCTGCACCGCCAAAATGACCAGCACGGGGATCGCCAAACCCGCCAAGGTCCAAAATTGCAGCGACATGATGGCCATGGCCAAGAACAGCGACAGCGCCACGTTGCCGAACACGTCGATGCTGCGATCAAACATCTTCACCCCGGCGTAGTGGGTCAAAAGGTTGCGCACGATGATGCCGACCAGAATCGCCCACACGAACGCGGGCACCGTGAAGCTGCTGCCGATCGACGCCATCCAGCCGCGGAACCACTGGTTGATCCAGTATTGGCCCGCCAAGCACACGGAAAACAAGGCCAAGGTCTCGATCGCCGACTCGGCGGTGATCAGGCGCTCCTGCAAAGGCCGCTCAAAGTGCAAAGGCTCGGCTTTGGCTTTGCCCTCTTGGTCGACCATCTCGTCTTTGACGCCCGGGGTTTTGATCTTGCCGCCCTTGAGCAAAAACCGGGCCGCGGGGCCGCCGATCAGGCCGCCCAGAATCAAGCCGAACGTCGCGCAGGCCACGCCCAACGCGGCGGCGTTTTCCAAGCCCTTGGACTGCAGCGCCTCGGTCCAGCCCAAGGCCGTGCCGTGGCCGCCCGTGAGGGTGATGGAGCCCGCGACCAAGCCCGTGAGCTTGTCGACGCCAAACAGCGCGGCCAAGCCCACGCCCACGATGTTTTGCACGATGATGAACGCGCCCACGACAAACGTGAAAATCAACAGCGGCTTGCCGCCGGCCTTCAAGCGAGAAAAATCGGCGCCCAAGCCGATCGACGAGAAAAACATCAGCATCAGGCCGTTTTGGAAATCCTTGTCAACGTTGATGGCAAACTCGCCCGAAGACGCATAGTGAATGACCATCACGATCAAAGCCACGAACAAGCCGCCCGCGACGGGCTCGGGGATGTTGTAATCGTTGAGAGCCTTGATCTTCTTGACCATGTAACGGCCCAGCAGCAACACGAACGTCGCCGCGATGAGCGTGTAATAGCCGTTGAGATTGAATACGCCCATAGTCGTTCCTTATTCCAAATGGGGATGGCGCCTGTCGGGCCTCGCCTTCGAGGCCGACCCGCCGGCGACGCACCAAACGCCCGGATGCGGCGCCTTGCCATGGCAAGCCACGGCAAGACGCCGCATTCGGGCCGCTTCGATCATAGCAAAAAAGATCGAACCCAAAACGCTCCGCGCCGATTTTTTTAATAATTGCTTAAGAATGATCGGGCGCTTCGCGCGCGCCAAGGCGCAAAACCCCGGATTTCCGGATCCGCGCGACGCCTTGCGCCGCGCCGCGCGAGCCGTGAGGGCTTTACGCCATGAGAGCTTTGATATAATGGCTCGATTGCATCCTTGGCGCGGGCTTGGCCGAATTTGGGCAACCTTCAAGGCGCGGGCGATTCGCCCCTCTGCGCAGGGCGGGCTTTTGACATGATCGGCATTCTTGTCATCACACACGAAACCATCGGCGAGTCGTACAAAAAACTCGTCAAACACGTTTTCGGCAAAGCGCCGAAGAGCATGCAGGTCTTGGGGGTGAAGAAAACCGGCGACCCCGACAAAACCGCCGCCGACGCCGAGGCGCTGATCGAAAAGATGGGGCCGCGCGATGGCGTGCTGATCCTGACCGACCTGTTCGGGGCGACGCCTTCCAACGTCGCCTGCAAATTGGCTCGCCGCGGCCGGCGCGCCGTGATCGCGGGCATGAACGCCTCGATGGTCATCAAAGCCGCTCAGCACTGCGAGGAGCGCGGCAGCTTGGACGCCTTTTGCCAATTGGTCAAAAAAGCGGGCCAAGACGGCATCATCGTGATCGACAAAGCGCAGGACGAAGGCCCATCCGCCTTGGGCTTGGGCAAAGACCGGGGCTGACAAGAGCCCAAGGCCAAGCGCTTTGACGCGCTCGGCGCTTTGAAGCATGGATTGGCGTATGGTCGAAAAAGAGGTCGAAATCGCGAACGTCTTGGGGCTGCACGCCCGAGCCTCGAGCAAGTTCACCCAAACCGCCGGGCGCTTCGCATCCGAGGTGTGGGTCGAGCGGCGCGGCAAAAAAGTCAACGGCAAAAGCATCATGGGCTTGATGATGCTCGCCGCCCCCAAAGGCAGCTCGATCACAATCCGATGCATGGGCTCCGACGAGGTCGACGCGCTCAACGCCTTGACCGAACTGGTCGAAGGCCTGTTCGGCGAAGACAAGTGAGCCAAGCAAGCGAGCTTGGGGCCCGCCGGTCGCGCGCCTCCGCGGCTTTTACTTT
>CAJPTP010000002.1 GCA_905373555.1 uncultured Francisella sp.
GGCGGGGCCCGCGGCCGGCCCTTCTTCGGGGCTTAGACCGCCATCCCCGCCCAAGTCGGCGTCTTGCCCCATTTCGTCTTCGCCCAACCCGGCGTCGGCTCCGGGCGCCGCGTCGCCTTGAGCTTCCGGCGTCGGCTGCTCGCCGTTTTGGATTTGCCCGACGATGTTGTCCAACTGCTGTTGGTTGCGCATCGCCTCGGTTTCGGCTTCGGGGGATTGCCCGCTTCCGGCGGCTTGGGCGTTTTGCTCAGCCTCAGCCTTCGCCTGAGCCTCGGCCTCGGCTTGGGCCGCCGCGCGGGCCCGAGCCTCGGCCTCAGCTTGCGCTTTGGCCTCCGCCTCGGCCTTGGCGGCCGCTTCCGCTTGGGCTTGGGCTTCAGCTTCGGCTCTGGCCTTGGCTTCGGCCTCGGCTCTGGCCCTGGCTTCCGCCTCAGCCTGAGCCTTGGCTTGAGCCTCCGCCCGGGCGGCCGCCTCGGCTTGCGCTTTGGCCTCCGCTTCGGCTTTGGCCTTGGCTTCCGCCTCCGCCTGCGCCTTGGCTTGCGCTTCGGCCCGGGCGGCCGCCTCGGCTTGGGCTTTGGCCGCCGCTTCAGCTTGAGCCTTGGCCTCGGCCGCCTTGCGGGCGGCCTCTTGGGCCGCCAGCGCGGCTTGGGCTGCTTGGGCGCCCCGGGCAGGCTCAGCCTTCTGAGCCGACGAGCCGGAGGCCTTGCCGCCGCCGGACGTCGAGGGCTCGCGCGGGGTGGCGGAAAGCGAATTTTCCAGCTTCTGCTGACGCTCATCCACCCGCCTGTAGATGCCCTCGCGCGCAGTCTGAACATTTTGCCTGTGATCGGCCGCCTGGCGCGCCTCCTTGGCGGGGAAGCTCTTGCCCTTCATGAGGCTGTCAAGCTGTTCCTCGCGCTCTTTTTGGCGCTGGGCGATGCCCTCTTTGAGGGCGTCGAGCCGCTCGTTGATCTCCGCGATTTTTTTGGGGTCGGCGACGATCGGCTCGGCGGCTTGGCCTTTTCGGGCGGCTCGGTTTGAAGCGGGATCGCGGTAACCGTAGGAATGCGCCCGGCGCTTTGCGCTCGGGGTTCGGGAAACCGTCGGGGGGTTGTAGCCGCTGCGGCCCGTCACGGCGGCGGTGCCGCCGGAGTTGCCGGCGCCGAGCTTGGGGGTGTCGAGCATCGCGGTGTAGCTTTGCGACATCCCGCCCACAGCGACCGTCAGATTGACGATGGGGTCGCGCACGGCGGACGTCGAAAACAAGCTGATCCGCACCGAGCCGCTTTTGAGTCTGCTGACCGAAGCGGCAAAGCCGGGCACCGAGGATTGAAGCTTCAACGCGGTGGGGTCGCTTCTTAGAATTCGAGCTTCCTCGCCCGTGGCGACAATCGTCCCGCGGAAAGTCTGATCCAAGCCGGATCGAACGCTTAAGCGTCCCAAATCCGCCACGGCGGGCGCTGAGGCCGCCGCCATGGCTGCAATGGCAAGAATTCTCAGTTTCAATTTCGCGTTCAAAGTTATATCCCCAGCATGACGCCCGCGCGCCGCAGCGGCCGCGGGTTGAGTTCCGCGAGTCTCTTATTTCTCGCCCATCGCGCCCGGATCGTCGGCGCAACGGCAACACTTCGAGCCGGCAACGTGAACTCTTGGCGGTTCAAGGCCGGAGCCCGTTCATTTTAGCATAGGCCGTTGCGGGCAACGGGCGCGCAGGGCGACAACGCGGCCCTTTGCCGCCCGCGGCGGCGCATTCGCGCGCGCATCGAAGCTCGACGCCCGGTCCGACGCCCCATAAGGCCCCGGCCCAAAGAAAAAAGCGCCGCCCCCGGCGACTCGAGTCGCTCCAAGGCGACGGCAAAGAAAGCCCCCGGGGCCGGCCGGGCGGCGCGCAGCGCCCTTGGCGCCCGGATCGGCCCCGCCGGTTCGATCCATCCCATTCACCCAGTCTCTTTCATTATATAGAAGACATTTGGTTATTATCGGAACCGGGCGCCGAAATTCGCAACAATATTGCCTATCGCCGGCGCAACCGGCCAATCGGCGCCATTCTTGCGCGCGCCGAACAACCCGCCCGACTTCGGCCCCGCCTTCGAGTCAACGCTCGAGATGGGCGCCGAAGACGTCAAGAAGCAAATCAAACGCCAATGGGCGAATTTTGGGCAAAAGACGGGCCAACGCAAGAGAAAGCCCAACCGAAAAGGGGAAGCGAAGAGACGGCTTGGGAAACAAAGCGCCGCGAACACGGCGAAAAAGAAACGGAAAAAAGACGGAAATAAGAAGGAAGGCAAAAAGAGGAAGCGGGGCCAAGCCGAAAGAAAGGCCGACGGAATGCTCGCGGCGGCCCGACGCTTGATCCCGCCCAAAGACGGGGCCAATGCGCAAAGCGCGGCCGGATTCGCGCGTTGGGCAAAAAAAAACCCGGCGAAGCCGGGGCTGCGCGCGAATCCCGCTGCGGCGGGCAGACGCTCAATTCTTTCCGTACAGCTCCAACTGCCAATCCTTGAACTCGGTCTCGCCGTTGTGCTTGCGCTGCTCGTCGATCGTCTTCAACACCCCCACAAAGCGCCGGCACACGCCGTTCTCGTCTCTTTCCATCGTGCCTTGGGAGCGGAACCAGTTGGTCTCGCCGTTGCCGCCCGTGACTTGGTACTCGACGTCGTAAACGGTCGCCCCGGAAGGATCGTTCACGCAGTTGACGAAAGCCTGGGCGTTTTTGGCGGCGTGGTCGGGAGGCAACAGCGCCGACCACTTGGCGAAGGTGTTGGGGTAATCCTTCGGATCGGAAAACCCCAGCATATCCAAGAAGGCGTCGTCGAAATTGACAGGGTTGACCGGATCGCCCGCGTCCCTGCCGTCGATCACATATTCCCAAATGCCCATTTTTGCGCGTGACATAGGCCAGCCTCCGTTAACGCGCGGCGCCAAGCGTTCGGCAAACGGCGCCCCGACGGCGCCGCGACCTGATCTCAACCCGCCTTGAGCCGCGTCGCGAACCTGACGAAAAACAGCTTAGCATTTTATCACATGAGGCTCGAACCGACAGAAATCGTTTTTTTTGCGCTGCGGCGCCAAACAAATTCCTAAAATCCGAAGAACGCCGGCATTTTATGAAATTCGACGCAAAATTAAGCGCAAAGCCGCGCAATCGGCGCGCGGGCCATTTGGTCGGCGCCGGACGAGTCGAGTGGCGTCTGTGAAAACAACGTTTCGCCGCGCCCCGAGGCGCATCAAAAAAACAACAAATATGCCAAGTTTGCGCCGTCGCGGCGGATCGGTATGGCCAAAAGCGCCGAAACGCGCGTTTTGGCGCAAAAAACCGACAAACAGATTCGCATTGACGCGCTGCGCGGCGAGTTCAAATTTCTCTGCGACAGATCAATTGGCTGCGATTGTTTTTGGCGCATGTCGGTTTTTCGCAAACCGCGCCCGGCGCAAAATAGATTGCGAAATCGCCGATGAAGGCGGCCGACAGCGCCGAGCTTGGATCCGCGCCAAGCGCCGAGTCAAAAAAAAAGAAGCCGAAACGGCTTCTTTTTTTTGATTCATTGCTTCGTCCCGAGGGGCGTCAGCGGGCGCTTTTGTTGAGCTTGCGCTCCCACAAGGAAAACAGCCACGTCAACCCCACCGTCATGATCAGGTAGATCACCGCGATGGTGTAGTACGGCTCCTTGTAAATGTAAAAACGGCCCGCGATGGAGCGCGCGACGTAGGCCAACTCGGCCACGGCGATGGCCGACAACAGCGAGCTGTCCTTCAGCAGCGTGATGAACTCGTTGGCGAAAGGCGGCAGCATGCGGCGAATCGCCTGGGGCAAGATCACGTGGCGCATGGTTTGAGCGTAGGTCAGGCCCAAGCTTTTCGCGGCCTCGACCTGCCCCTTGTCGATCGACTGGATGCCCGCTCGGAAAATCTCGGTGAGATACGCCCCCGTGTTGAACGACAGCGCAAGGCAGCCCGCGATCAGCGCCCCGTAATGGGTGCGCAGCGTCTCGGCCGAGGCGCCCGCGATGAGCCAACCGTGGTCTTTGTTGACCATGGCCGCGAACCACACGAAATACCAGATGAAAATCTGCACAAACAGCGGGGTGCCGCGGAAAAACGTCACGTAGGCCAAAGAGACGCCCCGACAGCAGGCCAGGAAGAAACGGGTGAAAAAACCGCCCTTTTCCGACCGCGCAAGCCGCATCAGCGAGCCCATCAAGCCCAAGATGCAACCGAAGAAGATCGAGACCGCCGTGAGCCCCAAGGTGAAGCCGACGCCTTTGAGGAACATGTAGCGATAGTCCCAAATGACGTCGAACCTGAAGTCCAAATGCCTGCTCAAAAAGCTGAAAAATTCCGCCAAATCCACGTCCGCCCCCGCTTGTTTCGCCCCAAGGTCACACCACGCCCTGCTTCAGGCTGGCCTCGATAAACCCGTCCAAGTCGCCGTCCATCACGCCTTTGATGTCGCCGACTTCGTAGCCCGTGCGCAAATCCTTCACGCGCGATTGGTCGAACACGTAGGAGCGGATCTGGCTGCCCCAACCCACGTCATCCTTGCTTTCCTCAAGGCTTTGCTGCGCCTCGCGGCGTTTTTTCATCTCCAAGTCGTACAGCCTGGCGCGCAGCATGTCCATCGCCGTGACCCGGTTGCGCAGCTGCGAGCGGTCGGTTTGGCACTGCACGACGATGCCCGTGGGCTCGTGCGTGATGCGCACGGCGGAGCTGGTCTTGTTGATGTGCTGGCCGCCCGCCCCCGAGGCGCGGTAGGTGTCGATGCGCAGGTCGGCGGGGTTGATGTCGATTTGGATGCGGTCGTCCACCTCGGGGTAGACGAACACCGAGGCGAACGAGGTGTGGCGCTTGTGCGCCGCGTCGAAAGGGGAATAGCGCACCAAGCGGTGCACGCCCGTCTCGGTGCGCAGCCGCCCGTAGGCGTAGTCGCCCTCCAGCTTGATGGTGCCGCGGTTGATGCCCGCGACGTCGCCGTCGTCCTGCTCAAGGATGTCGACTTTGAAGCCCAAGCGCTCGCCGTAGCGCAGGTACATGCGAAACAGCATGCCCGCCCAATCCTCGGCTTCGGTGCCGCCCGCCCCCGCCACGACGTCGATGAAGCAGTTGTTCGGGTCGGCGGGCTGGTTGAACATCTTTTTGAACTCAAGGTCGGCCACGACCCGCTCAACCTCGGCCACGTCGTCCGCGACGGCTCGAACCGTTTCCTCGTCGCCGTCTTCCTCGGCGATTTGCAGCAAATCCAAGGAATCGTCGAGGGAGGACTGCGTCTTGTCGATGACCGACACCACGCCCTCAAGCGCTTTGCGCTCCTTGCCTATGGCCGTCGCGCGCTCGGGGTCGGACCACAGCTCCGGATCTTCGGACAATCCGACGACTTCCTCCAAGCGAAGTTTTTTGCCGTCGTAGTCAAAGATACCTCCGGATGTCGACGACCCGCTCGCGCAGATCTTGAATGGTGTGTCGCGTTTGCTTCGCCAGCTCGCTGTCCATGCTGAGAACCTCTTGGGGCAAGGCCGCGCCTTGCTCATCCGGCCCGCCGAAGCGGGGCGTGTTGGAAGGGAAGTCAAAAGCCGCCTAAGGCGGGGCAAGCCCGCCGCGTCCGCAGCCGCAGCCCGAAGGCCGAATGAAGAACAAGCCCAAGCGGGGCGAAAGCTCGGATGGATCCGCCGGGGTCAAGCTTGAGAGCCGAAATGGCGCAGCGCCTGGCGAATGCCCTCCGCGACGTCGAGAGACGGATCGATCTTCTTGGCCGCGTCGTAAGCCTCTTTCTCGCGATAGCCCAAGCTCACCAAAGCGGCGATGATCGAGGCGCGGTTGCCGCCGGCCGGCCCCGGGGCCTCGCCGCTCGCGGAGGCGGCGTCTGAAGCGATGCGGCCTTTGAGCTCCGCGAGCATGCGGGCGGCCGTTTTGGCGCCCACCCCGGGCGCCCGGGCCAACGCCTTGGCGTCGCCCTGCTCAACGGCGGCGGACAGCTCCGCGTGCGACAGAATCGACAGCGTCGAGAGCGCCGTCTTGGCGCCCACGCCCGGCACCTTCAGCAATGCCAAGAAGTCCGCTTTCTCCGCCTCGCCCGAAAAACCGAACAGGGTTTGCGCGTCCTCGCGCGTCACCAAATGGGTCAGCAGCGTCGCTTCGGAGCCGACGGGCGGCAGCGTCTCGCTGCAGCGCGTGGAAACCAGCGCCTCATAGCCCACCCCGGCGCACTCGATCACAACCCGGGTGGGCTGCTTCTCGATCAGCTTGCCGCGCAGCCTGACAATCATGGGTCTCTCCGCAGGCGGCCGCGCGCCCGGCGCAAGGGCAAAATAAAAAAGGCTCACCGAAGAGCCTTTTCATCAAAACTGCCGAATTCTTGCCTTGAAGGCGGTTGGTGCCCAGAGTCGGAGTCGAACCGACACACCTTGCGGCGGGGGATTTTGAGTCCCCTGCGTCTACCAATTTCGCCATCTGGGCTTGATTCGCTCGCAGCCGGAGCTGCCTTAACAACGGCTCGTCCTGCAATGAAGGATTGCAATTATATCCAAGTTTGCTTTCCTGTAAAGCCCCAACCGAAAGAAACCGGCCTTTGCGCCTTTTGTGTTGCGCCCGATTCCCAATCCCGCAAGCGGCCAAACAGCCAAACAGCCAAACAAGATAGACGGAAAAAAATGAGGCGAGCGATCAAGAAAGGACGGGAGCGATCCCAAACCGCTTGGTTCAACCGCAGTCTGACGCCGCAAGGCGGCCGCGGAATCCAAAGGCAGGAACCAATGCGCGGGCGGATCGGCCGGCGGCCCGACAACGAGGAGCCGCCCCGCAACGATTCGCGGCGCCGCTCGAATTCATCATTGCGCCCGGCAATGCGACGATTCAAAGGCGGCCAACCCGCCTTGGCATCGCCCGCGACGGGCGCATGTCCGAAAAAAACCGCATGACATTGAGCCAAGCCCGCAAGCCCTCAACATGGCCCCTTGGCGGGCATAGGCCATGACTGCCCGGCAATGGTCGGGCGCGCGGCTTTGCCGGGCGAAGCGCAGTCATGCCTTCCCGTTCAACGGCAAGAATCCAAGATGCGCCGCTCGGTTTATCCGCGGGTCGAGGCCGCGCGCGCAAAACGCCTTTGAAAAGATCAAGGGCGCGCGATGCATTCGGCCGGGCGCGCCCAACCGTTTCCATCTTTTCCGCCTTTGCTCCGCAGCCGGCTCCTGCGCCGGGTTTAATCTCCGGGTTGATCGGATGGCCATGGCAAAACAAGAGCGAAAAAAATTTGTCTTCGGGGTGGAAAGCCGCCGGAACGAACCGGCCGGCGAACCTGAATTACCATAAAAATACTTTGATATAAATCAAACTTTGTCGCGTTAACTTGGAAAAAACGGTTTGTTAAGACGGCATTAATGACCGTTCGGTCTAATTCACGCAAAGAGCGAACGAAGACGCTTGGTTCATTCGCAGGCCCTTCGCAGCCGAATGTCAAAATTTGCAAATATCCGCGCTTGCAGCGCTTATATTTTCGAGGAGAGATTCATGAAAAAGATTGCCGCCGTCATCGCCGCCCTGGCCATTCCGTTTGCCGCCATCGCCGCCCCCGGCCAAGGCTTGGGCCAAGGACAGGGGATGGGCATGGGCCCGGGCCAAGGCCAAGGAATGGGCCAAGGACAAAGAGGAAACGGCCCATCCATCAATTGCCCGCATTACGACGACTCCGAACGCGCCCCGTTGTCGCAATTGGCCGCCCAAGTCGAGAAGGAGGGGGTTAAGCTGCGCGGCATCGGCTACGGCAAAAGCGACTGCGCCATGGCCCGGGGCGAAGTCAACGGCAAATTCATGATGCTCGCATTGGACGCCAAGACCGGCAAGACGCTGTACACGCGCGACGCCAAAGACAAACGCGGCAAGAAGAAAGACTTTGACAGCGACGAGCGCAAAGACAAGAAAGAAAAGAAGAGACAAAAGAAAGACAGAAAGAACAAAGGCAACTGCATCCACGGGGGCGAATGCGGCTGGCAAGCCGCGCCGGGCGCCCAAGCCGCCCCGGGCGCGGCGAATGCGGCCGGCGCCAACGCGGCTGCGGCCGAGCCTGCGGCCGCCCAATAATTTCGCGACTCCGGGCCGGGCCCGCCCCGCGCCCGCAGGCGCCGGCCGATTTGTTGCCCGCCCTCGCGGCGCCATCGCTTTTTGATCGGAAGCGAAGCGGCCCGAGGGCTTTTTTTTGACGGCGCAGAGGGGCCGGCGCGGACGGTCCGCTCGCGGAATCCGAGCTTCGGCAAGCCCTTGGCGCCCCGCCGCCTTGGGCCCGCAGCCCGAAGTCGCGCGCAACCCCATCATCTTTTGACGCCTTTTCCGGATGCTTCTTTTGCTTCTTTTATATAATTGCGCCATCGCGTTCCAACCGCGATTTGAGTCGCATTCAATCGCAAGCCATGGCTCGGGCCCGACAATCGGCCGACGCCTTGGGGAAGGGAGAGGCGCATGAGAATCCTCTTGATCGACGACGATCCCAACATCGGCGACGGCTTGGCCTACGGCCTGCGCATGCGCCATTTCGCGGTGGATTGGTTCCGGGACGGCTTGGAGGGTTGCCGCGCCGTGGAGCACGCGCCCTACGACGCCGCCATTTTGGATTTGGGCCTGCCCGGAATGGACGGGATGGAAATCCTGCGCAAATGGCGCGACGGCAAGCAAGACGTGCCCGTGCTGATCCTCACCGCCCGCGACGCCATCGAAAACCGGGTCGACGGGCTCAACGCGGGCGCGGATGACTACCTGATCAAGCCGTTTTCGCTGGAGGAGGTGATCGCCCGCCTCAACGCCCTGATGCGGCGCAAGAACGGCAACGCCTCGCAGGTCATCGACTACGGCAACCTGTCGCTGGATGTCACCAAAAAAACGGCGACGCTCAACGGCGCGGCCTTGGATCTGACCCATCGCGAGTACATGCTGCTGGAGCTGTTTTTGAGCAAGCCCGACCAAATCCTGACCCGATCGCTCATCGAGGACAAGCTGTACGACTGGGATCAAGAGATCGACAGCAACGCCGTTGAGGTGCACATCCACCATCTGCGGCGCAAGATCAACCCCAAGTTCATCGTCACCAAGCGCGGCTTGGGCTATATCCTCGGCGAGAAGCCATAGACATGATCGCGAAGTATTTCAGGTCCATGAGCATCCAAGGCGCCATCATTTTTTGGCTGCTTTTGGGTCTGCCGCTGATTTGGCTGCTCACCTTCGCCGCCGCGGCGTGGAATCTGTACGGCGGCATCAACGAGCTTTCCGACGCGCAGATGCTGCAAATCGCGAGCCGGCTGGTCAACGTGCCCGTCGACCCGGCGATGTTTGCGCGCGACGAGCGCGAAGACTTCGCCTTGGACGACAACACGCTCGAATCGATCGCGTCGCTCGACGCCCGCTCGATGACCTTCGCCGTGTGGGACGACAAAGGGCGGCTGATCCTGTCCGACAGCAAAAGCTACTTCAGCTACTACAAACCCGACCAGCCCGGCTTTTCCAACGTCAACATCAAAAACGTCATGCGCGACAAAGCGCGCTTGGGCAAGAACAAGCTCAAAGCGCATGGGCCGGCGGCCGAAGGGGCTTTGCTCGCCGCTGCAGGCGGAAACGGCGGCAACGCGGGCGGCGCCGGCCATGCGTTCAAGCAACTTAGCGAGGATCTCAAAAACCTCGAGGCCCGCGACGGCAAGACGGACACAGACGCCCCGGACAAAGACAAAAAGAAAGACAAAGACAAGGATAAGCGCAAGAAAGACAAAGACAAGCACAAGCACAAGGACGAGGACGAGGACGAGGATAAGGACAACCACAAGAAAGAGAAGCACAAAAAAGACAAGGACAAAGAGGGCAAGCGCAACCATGACGATTGGGGCGGGCGTCGGAATTGGGCCCCTGGCGGCGCCTACGCATGGCGCGGCGTCGAGGGCTTCGGGGTCGAGGATTTCCTGCTGCGCGACAAGGAAGACTTTTTCCGCCGCAACGCCAAAATCGAGGCGCCGCAGCCGCGCTTCGGCGCTTGGCCGCCCAAGTCGTGGGTGCGCATCATCGTGGCGGATGGCCAAAACGGCGAAAAACGGGTCGCGATCGTCACCGACGAGCCCGGGCGCGGCCGGGCCCGGCGCAGCTACGAGGCGCTGAACTTGGATCTGACGCGCTCGCGCTCCGAGACCAACCCCGCGCAGCTGGGCTACTACGACGAGAATCTCAAAGACTATTTCGACTCGGCCATCAAGGAATACAGCGATTTCGCCAACGAAATCACCCACGGCGGGGCCGACGACGACAGACTGCCGCGAATGATGTGCGACGACGCCCCGCCGCCCGACCCGTTCTCCTCGGGCAAGTGGATGGGCAAAAAAACCGTCTTCTTCAATTACGGCGACAAGGACGACTGGATCAACCGCAAGCTGCTGCACTCGCAGCACGACTGGCGCATCCTGTATGTGCCCAACGCCCGCAGCGGCTTTTCGGTGGCGGTGGCGCAAAGGATGGGGGCGCGCCGGCAGGTCGTGCGCGAAACGATCTTCCGGCAAATGCTTCCCGTGCTGATCGGCTTGCCCCTGTTGATTGCCGTGATCATCATCTCGGTGCGCGGGGGGTTGCATTCGCTGAAGGTGCTCACCGCGACGCTGTCGCGGCGCAGCCCCAACGACTCCACCCCGATTTCAATGACCGCCCCGTCCGAAATCAAACCCGTGGTCGGGGCGCTGAACAATCTGTTCTTGCGCGTGCAAGACGCGATCACCCGCGAGCACCGCTTCACGCAAGACGCCGCGCACGAGCTGCGCAGCCCCTTGGCGGGCTTGAGCATCCAAGTCGAGGCGATCAAGCTCGCCGACAACGACGAAGACAGGCTCCATGCCGTGGGGCAGATGCAGGAAAGCGTCGAAAGGGCGACCCACCTGATCGAGCAGCTGCTCATTTTGGCCAAGGTCGACCCGCTCAAGGGCATGGCGTTCGACCATCCCGTCGATTGGATGGAAGTGAGCTCCGGGGCTTTGAAAACCGTCAACATCCACGCCCGCGAGAAGCGCATTCGGCTCAAGCGCGAGAAAGACTGCGACGCGCCCCTTCCGATTTTGGGCGACGAAACGCTGCTGGGGCTGATGCTGCGCAATTTGCTGGACAACGCCATCCGCTACTCGCCCGAAGGCACGACGGTGACGCTGGTTTTGCGCGGCGACTCCGTGAGCGTGCGCGACGAGGGCCCCGGGGTGAAACCCGAGGACATGGAGCGCATCAAGAACCGCTTCTACAGACCGCCCGGCCAAAAGGAAAACGGCAGCGGCTTGGGCCTGTCGATCGTCGAGGAAATCGCGGCGCTGCATGGCCTGCGCGTGGACATGCGCAACCTCGACCCGCGCGGCTTGGAGATCGCCATCCGCTCCGACCCCGACTCCGACAAAAACAAGGAGCCGGCCCCGGACAAAGGCAAGCGCAAGAAAGGCAAGAGCAAGGGCAATCGCAAAGACGCCTCGCCCGAGCGCCCCGAAGCCGAAAACGCCGCCCAATCCGACGCCGCAACCAAGGCCGAACGCCCCTCGGCGCAGGGCAAGGGCGCGGCGCAGGCCAACGAGGCGGGCGAGCCCAAACCGGGCGAATCCGCCGAAACAAGCGACAATCGAGACGAAACCGGCGCGGGCGACGGCCGAAGCCATCCAAGCGGCGAGCGCGGCGAGCCGGGCGCCTAAGCCGGGATCGCCCGCGGCGCATGCCCGCCGCAACGACAAGAAAGGGCGCGTATGATCATCGTGATGCGCGAAAAAGCCACCGAAGCCGAGCTCCGGGGGGTGATTGGCCTCATTCGGCGCCTAGGGCTGAGCGAACGAATCTCGCGCGGGGTTGAGCGCACCCTCGTCGGGGCGGTGGGCGACGAGCGCGTGTTCGAGCCCCGGTCCTTCGAGGCGCTGCCCGGGGTGGAGAAGGTCGCCCGCATCGTCAAGGAGTGGCGCATGATTTCGCGCGAGGCCCGGCCGCAAGACGCGATCGTGACCGTGCGCAAGCGCCGATTCGGCGAAGGGCGGCTGCGCGCGCTGCGCCGAATCGGCGCGGGCGACGACCCCGAGGCCGCGCTGCGCCTGGCCGCCCGGGATCCCGACTTGGGCGAGCCTGCGGCGTTTTTGGCGGAGCCTTTCGCCGACGCCTTAAGACCCTACGCACCCGCCCCCGACCCCAAGGCGGCCCGAAGCGAAGCCAAGTCGTGGGCCGAGCGCTGCAAAGCGTCCGGCATCCCCGTCGCCTGCCGCATCCGCAACCTAAGCCAGTTGGATTTCGCATTGGGCATGAGCGCCGACGTCATTTACGTCGCGGGCGACGCGCTGAACGATTTGGACATGAACCAAGCCTTGGGCAAGCTCAACGTGCCGTTGGTTCTGTGCAAAGGCCCCCAGCACACCCCCGAGGACTGGCTGGTCGCAGCCGAGCGCGTGGCGCTGCGCGGCAACGCGCAGATCATCTTGGGCGACGAGGGCGCCCCGGGCCGCTTGGGCCCAAGGCTGGACGTCGAGGGCATCGCGTTTGCCAAGGCGCAGTGCAATCTGCCGATTTTGGCCAACATTTCCGCCTTCTCCGCCCCCAACGCGAGCCTCAGCCCCCGAGCCTTTGCCCGCATCGCCTTCGAGGCGGGCGCGTCGATCGTTTTGACCGATCCCGAGCGGCGGCAAGCGGACCCCGAGTCGGGCGGGCAAACCGATCAGCCCGGTTTTCCGCGATCTTGACGACAAAAAAAGGCCGCCGATTTCGGCGGCCTTTTTTTGTCTCTCGCTTCGGCGGGCGCCGACAAGCGGCCATGCGGCTTAGATGAAGATGAACAGCGACGCGACGGCGTTGGTCGCGGCCGCGACGCCCATGAACAAAGGCGACAGAACACCCGTCAAAAGCAGCAGCAAAACGATCCAAAACGAATAGGGCTCGACCGTCATGTACTTGGAGTGCGCCTTATAGCCCAAAAAGGAGTCGATGAGATAGCCCATGTCGAAGGGCGGCAAAGGCAGCAGGTTGAAAAACAGGAAGAAGCCGTTGAACATCACGCCGTACGAGCACATCTGCACCAGCGCGACGGCGTACTGCTTGGGCAGCAGCGCCGCCAAGTTGATCAGCAGCGCCCAAGCGATCGCCATCGCCAAATGCGTCACGATGCCCGCCAAGGACACGTAACGCTGGGCAAGACGCGGCTTTTTGCAGGCGTTGAGCTGAAGCGGCAGCGGCTTGGGCCAGCCGAAGATGAAACGCCCCTGCGAGGCCAGCAAAACCGCCAAGGGCACGAAGACCGTGCCGATCAAATCAATGTGGGGCGTGGGGTTGAGCGTGAGCCTGCCTTGCGCCCGGGCGGAGTGATCCCCCATGCGGTCGGCCACAAGCGCCCGGGCGCCGACCACCACCGTCAAAGCGAAGATCAAAGGCAAAGCCATCAGCAATATTTCGCGAATGCCAATCATGTTGTTCCTGTTTTGGCCTTCGGCGCAAGGCGCCGCCGAGGCCCGAATTTTTTGGGAAAGAGGGGGCAGAGCGAAGAGAATGGAAAGCGGCGGAAAGCGGCGGAAAGCGGGCTACAGGCCCAAATCGGCGGGATTCCCCAAACCCCGGCGCACGATGGTCGCCCCGTCGGTCAAATCGACCACGGTCGTGGGTTCGGACAGGCATGGGCCGCCGTCGACCACGACGTCGATGCGCTTGCCCTCCGCCTCCAAAATCTCCTGCGCTCCGCGCGGCTGGGTCTCGGCGTCGGGCAACAGCAGCGTGCAAGACAGCAAGGGTTCGCCGAGCTCCCGCAACAAGGCCTGACAAATCTTGTTGTCGGGCACGCGCAGGCCGATGGTCTTGCGCTTGGGATGCAGCGTGCGCGCCGGCACTTCCTTCGTGGCGGGCAGGATGAAGGTAAAAGGCCCCGGCGTCGCGGCTTTGAGCATGCGGAAACTGCTGTTGTCGACCTTGGCGTACAGCCCCAGCTGGCTTAAATCCGCGCACATCAGCGTCAAGTGATGCTTGAGGTCGATGCGCCGAATCTCCAGCACGCGATCCATCGCCGCCTTGTCGCCCAACCGGCAGCCCAAGGCGTAGCAAGAGTCGGTGGGGTAGGCAATGACGCCGCCGTCGCGCACGGCGTCGACAACCAAACGCGCCAAGCGCTCCTGCGGCGTTTGCGGATGCATAACGATGATTCGGCCCATATCGACCCCATCGAGCGGCCCAAGGCGCCCCCCCCCCGCCGGATCGCCGCGGCGCCGAGCTTGGGCTCGGGCTTGGGCGCCGGCCTGGGAAGCCCCGGCGCCGCTCGAAAAAAAAAGACAGCCAATTCAAAAAGAAATAAAAAAGAAAGAAATCAAAAGGGAAACGAAACAATCGTAAAACGAAAAGAAGAAAATAAGGGGAAAAGGCCGCGCCCCGGCCCAAACCGACCGGAACAAAAACGCGGCGGAGGGTCAATGCGAATCCGCAAACAACTCCCACACGGGGCTCGCGCCTTGGGGCAGCTGGCGCGGCAAGCCCAAAACGCAGCTTGAGCGATGGGGGCCGTGGTAGTCGCTGCCCACAGAGGCGCGCAGCCCATAGCGCCTCGCGGCGCCGAGGCAGACATCCAACTCTTCCGCGGTGCGCGCCCCGCTCGCCTCGATGGCTTGGCCGCCTTGGCGGGCGAACCGCTCGACGAAGCGCCACACCTTTTCCGCGGGGCATGAGTAGCGCAGCGGATGGGCGACGGACGCCACGCCGCCCGCGGCGCGCGTGATTTCCAAGCATTCCTCCAAGCCGATGGCGGGCAGACCCTCGTAGCAGGGCTTGCCCTCCCCCAGCCACATCTCGAAAACGGCCTGGCGGGTCGGCGCCGCCCCCGAGCGGTACAGATACTCCGCCGCGTGGGCCCGGCCCACGCCCTCGGGTCGGCGCGACAGCGCCATGGCGCCCTCGAACACGCCCTTCACGCCCGCATGCTTTTCCATTTTTTGGGCGATGCGCCGCATCCGATCGATCCTGCCCGCGCGGTTCTTGGCCAGCCCGGCCGCAAAATCGGCGTTGTCGGGGTCGAAGTCGTAAGCCAAAACGTGGAAAACCGACCCCTCCCACTGCACGGAAATCTCGACGCCGTTGACAAAGCGCAGCCCGCCCAATCGATCGGCCTCCGCCTTGGCGGCCGCCAAGCCGGACACGGAGTCATGGTCGGTCAAGGCCAACATCGAACAGCCGTTGGCCTTCGCCATGCGCACCAACGCCCGAGGATCATACGTGCCATCGGACTCCCCCGAATGGCAATGCAAATCGATGGACATGGGAACTCTCTCTATTCTTTCTTTTCGCGCCAAGCCGCCCCTCCCAGGCGTCGGCGAACCCACCGCGACGATCGCTCGCAGCCAAGCGAAACCCCTCGCGGCGCGGCGCCAAGGCGACGCCCGAACGGCGTCCGAACGGCATCCCCGGGCCTGGGCCCGAAGGCGGCGCGATGGGGCGCGGCGCGCAGAGACTATCTTATTTTTTAAACGCTTTTTGCGCAACAAAGCGCGCCGATCAGCGCGAGGTTGGGGCAATCCGATCCTTCGCGACGGCGGCCCAAGACGTTTTGCGCCCCGAGGGCAAAACGTAGCGCCCGCCTTTGACGCTTGCGGCCGCGCCGCCGAAATAACCCACCGACGTGTTGCGCTTGGCGTGGGTCAAGGCGATGGCCAAGGCGTCGGCCGCGTCGGATTGCGGGGCGCCGCTCAAGCCCAACAGACGCGCGACCATGCGCTGCACTTGCTCCTTTTGCGCCTTGCCATGGCCCGCGACCGCCTGCTTGATTTGCAAGGCCGAGTACTCGGCCACGGGCAAGCCGCGCAGCACCAAAGCCGTGACGCACACCCCGCGGGCCTGGCCCAGCATCAGCGTCGCGGCGGGGTTGCAATTGACAAACACCTGCTCGATGGACGACTCGGTGGGGGCGTACTTGTCCGCCACCTCGAAAATGCCCTCGGCGATGACCTGCGCCCGAACGCTCAACGGCGCCCCGCGCGGCGTCTCGATGCGCCCCGACGCCACGTAAACCTGCCGCCCGCCCTCGTCGTCGATGACCCCGAAGCCCGTCAGGCGGCTGCCGGGATCGATGCCCAAAATGCGCCGCGCCCCCATCGCCGACTCCTTGCCCAAAGCGGCGCGCCGCGCCCGCAGAAACGAAAAAGAAAAAACCGAACAGGCCCGGCCCAACCAAGCTGCGCCGGCCCTGCCCTGCCCTGCCAAAACAAACAAAACACGAAAGCCCGGCAAAGGCAAGGGGCAAAGGCCGGAGGCTCGGAACAACCGCCCCGCCCCCTTGGCTCGGCCCGCGGCGATTATTTTTCCGCCGAGCCCAACTCCTCGACCACCTGAACGTAGATCAGCAGGGTGAACACGCCCGTGCCGCCCAAGATGTTGCCCGCCCCCGTGGGAATAAGGAACTTGAAGAGGTAATCGGACAGGTCGGCGCCGCCTTGCATCACCCAGTACGCCATCTCGGCCGAGCCGACGACAATGTGGGTGAAATCGCCCAAGGCGATGAGGTAGGTGAAAAACAGCACCAGCCAAAAGGCATAATACTTGGCCGAGGGCATCATCCACACCACCGAGGCGATCAGCACCCCGGCGGGAATGCCGCGCCACATGTTCTCGGCGGCCGAAAAATGGGCGACATGGCGCGCAATGTTGTCCAGCTGCGCCACGAACTCGGGGTTGAACACGTAGTGGTTGGTCAAAAACAGCGCGGCCAAGGCGGCGCCCGCCAAATTGGACGCCAGCACGATCGACCACAGCCTCAACACCCCGCCCACCTTTTTCCACGTGACGGGGTTGAGCATCGGCACGACGGTGGTGATGGTGTTTTCGGTGAAAAGCTGCATGTGCCCCAAAATCACGAGAAGGAAGCCCACGCTGTAGCCGACGTTGGCGATCAGAGGCGACCACGGCTCGTCGGGCAGATAGGTTTGGAACACCGCCTTGCACACGAACGAGAAAGTGATCATCACGCCCGCAATCACGCCCGAAAAGACCAGCGCCTTGGCGGGGCGGTTGAGCTCCTCCACGCCGTTGCGGCGGATGATTTCATAAATCAGCCGAGGCGACAGCTTCTCTTGGGCCTCGATGGCCATGCGCTCGCGCGTGCTGAAGCCGCCTGCTTGCAATTCCTTCATGTCGTTTGTCCTTGCGCCTTGCCGCGGCTTCAAAACGGCGTCGGGGCGCCGCAAACCGCGCAATTCGTGTAATCGAGCGCCCGCCTTCCTCGCTTGGCGCCGGCGCCGCGCCAAGCGGCGATGCGGGGGCGAAGCATACTATGCCCCGGGCGCCGGCCCAATTGCCGGCAACAAGCCCCCAACCCGGCCCGGGAGGAGTCGAGACAAGGGAAAGGAAAGCTCAAGCGGGCTTGAAAAATTGACGCCGCAGCCCCATCAAGGCGAAACAAAAAAATTTGATCCCGGCCAAACATGGCTTTCGGCGCCCGCGCCAAGGGGGCGCAACCGCGACGGGGCTTGAGTTTTCTCAACCCCGATCCGCCCGGCGCGGCGTAAAATGGCTTTGAATCAATCCCTTGGCCTTCGAGAGCGGATTTGGCCGCAGACAAAGGAAACCATGGACATCTGCAAAGACACGGTTGTCTCGATCGATTACGAGATCACCGACAGCAAAAACGCCACCTTGGAAAAAACGACCAACGAGAACGAATACTTGGTCTATCTGCACGGCGGCTACGACGGCATCTTCCCCAAGGTTGAGGAATTTCTCGAAGGCAAGCCGGTGGGCGCGACGATCGACATGAAGCTGGCGCCGGATGACACGTTCGGCGAGATCGACGAAGATTTGATTTTCCTTGAAGACGTCAAGAACCTGCCCCAAGGCGTGAAGGTCGGCGACTTGCTCGAATACGACGACGAGGAGGGCGAGACGCTGCTGGTGTACATCACCGACATCGCCGACGGCAAAGCGGTGCTCGACGGCAACCATCCGTGGGCGGGGCAATACATTCGCTTCGTGGGCAAGGTCGTCGACGTGCGCCAAGCCACCGACCAAGAATTGAAGATGGGGCGCGTGCGCGCGGGCTGCTGCGGCGAGGGCCGCGGAGCCTGCGGCGAGAGCCGCGGGGCTTGCGGGGGAGAATGCGGCTGCGGCGGGCATTGCGCCGATTGAGCGGCGGGGGCTCCCGATTCCGGATCGCCCCTCCCATTTCCGCCCCCCCAAAAAAAAGCGCCCAAGCGGAAGAGTGGGGCAATACGCCGCAGCCTCCGCGCCTCGGCCGATCCGAAGAAACCAAAATCCCGCCTTGGGCGGGATTTGTTTTGCGCCTGCCCGCTTTCAGCCCAGCAGCCTCGCGACGTCTTCGGCGTCTTGGGCGATCAGCGCCCCCGCCTCGCTCATCCGGCGAACCGCCTCCACCGAGGTTTCCTCGGCCAAGCCGCGCGTCGCGGCCAAATTGAGGATCACGCGAAAGCCGCCTTGCTCGACCAGCTGCAACACCGTGGTTTTGACGCAGTAGTCCAAAGCCAGTCCGCCGACGATCACCGTGTCGACGCCTTTGTCGCGCAGCCACTCGATCAGCCCCGTGCTGATTTTGAGATGGGTGTCTTGAAAGCAGGCGCCGTAAGGGTGCATGTCGCGCTCGACGCCCTTGTAGACGAAAAAGTCGTAGTCGGAGGCTTTGGGCAATCCCGGCAACAGCTCGAAGCCGTCGGTGCCGACGGTCGCGTGGCGCACCCAAGTGACGTCGGCGTTCCCCAAGCCCGTGGGCCGCAGCTGCTCCTCGGGGGCGGCGGCCAGCCACAGCGGGTTGGCGGGATGCGCGTCTTTGCTGAAGCAGCGGTAGCGCGCCAGCTTGGCTTGGGCGTTGAGCTCGCCCACGATCGCCTCCCCGTCGAGCACGGGCAGCTCGTCCGGGCAAAGCTCGCTGAAAGTTCTTTGGCTGTCGACGTCGAGACTGGCAACGGTCATGCCGCTTCTCCTTTGCGCGGCGCCTCGCGCCGTCTTGCCCGGGCGAGGCGCGCCGAAAAAAACCAAGGGCGGGTATCCGCCCGCGCGATTCTACACCGAAGCCCGCGCCGGGATTTTGCGGATTGTTTTTTCCCCTTGAGCCTTTCGCCGCTTTTCGGCTTGATTTGCCCTCCCCGCCTGGCTTCCCTGCCTTGCCTTCCTTGCCTGTTTGCCCGTCTCTTTCTTTTTTTGCCGGCTTTTCACTTGGCGGCCGATCGATCCCCGCTTTGGCCTTGGGGCCTTGCGGCGAAAAGCTTCGGCGGCCCGATCCGGGCTCGGCCGGGCTTGGCTCTTGCCCGGGGTGGGATCGCACCCGGTTTCTTGCCGCGGCGGCGCCAAGCACGCTGTTTCCCGCGCCTCTAACCGCGGCCGGCCCTGTCCTTGCCGCTTTTGCCCTTGCGCGCCGCCTTGCCTTTGTCCCTCTCTTTGTCCCTCTCTTTGTCCCCTGCCTTTTCCTTTGACTTTTCTTTCCCTTTGTCTTTGACTCGCTTCGGCTCCTTGCCCGCATTCTTTCCCTTTTCCCGCTCCGCCTCCCCCAAGGCGACGCGGTTCGCCGCCTCGCCCGGGGCGCAAGGCGCCGCGCTCGAGCTTGGGGCCGACGCCGAGCCGGCGTCGGGCTCTTCCTCGAGCAGCTCGGGCAGGAATCCGCCCGACTGGTGGCGCCACAGCTTGGCGTAGAGGCCCCCTCGGCGCAGAAGCTCCTCGTGCGAGCCCATTTCCGCGATCCGGCCTTGGTCGAGCACGACCAGCCGATCCATTTTGGCGATGGTGGACAGCCTGTGCGCGATGGCGATGACGGTCTTGCCCGCCATCAGGACGCTCAAGCTTTCCTGAATGGCCTCCTCCACCTCCGAATCCAAGGCGCTGGTGGCCTCGTCGAGCAGCAGGATCGGGGCGTTTTTCAAAATCACGCGGGCGATGGCGATGCGCTGGCGCTGGCCGCCCGAGAGCCTCACGCCGCGCTCGCCGACGTAGGCGTCGTAACCTTTGCGGCCTTGCCCGTCGCTCAACGCCTCGACAAAGGCGTCGGCCTTGGCGGCTTGGGCGGCCCGGACGATCTCCCCGTCGGTCGCCCCGGGCTTGCCGTAGGCGATGTTGTCGCGCACGGATCGGTGCAGCAGCGACGTGTCTTGGGTCACCATGCCGATGGCTTGGCGCAGCGACTTTTGCGTGATTTTGCGCACGTCTTGCCCGTCGACCAGCACGGCGCCTTGGTCGACGTCGAAAAAGCGCAGCAGCAGATTGACCAAGGTCGACTTGCCCGCGCCCGAGCGGCCGACCACCCCCACTTTCTCCCCGGGCGCGATGCGCAGGTTGAAGGCCTCGAAAATCGGTTGGCCTTGGATGTAGGAAAAGCCCATGGCCGCGAAGCGAATCTCGCCCGATTTGTATTGCAGCGCCTTGGCTTGCGGATCGTCTTTGAGCTCAATGGGCTTGGCGAACATCTCCAAGCCGTCTTTGATGGCGCCGACGTTTTCGAACATGTTTTGCGACTGAAACATGATCCAATGGCTCATCGACATCAGCCGCAGGGTCATCGCCGTCGACGCCCCCAAGGCGCCCACCGTCGTCTCGCCCGCCTGCCACAGCGCCAGGCCCAAAGCCACCACCGAAAACACCAGCAGCATGTTCATGGCGCTCAACGACAGCTCCAGTTGGGTCAACAGCCTGTTTTGCTCAAAGTTGGCCTGCAAGTAGCCGCCCATGGCGTCGCGCACGTACTCGTTTTCGCGCTCGGTGTGCGCAAACAGCTTGACCGTGGCGATGTTGGCGAAGATGTCGGTGATGCGCCCCAGCATCCGGCTGCGCTTGTCGGCGGCGTTTTTGGCCCGAACCGACACCTTGGGGATGAAGTGAAACAAAACGCAGGCGAAAATCACGCCCCACGCGGCGAAAGGCAGCAGCATGAAGGGGCTGAAGCCCGCCAGCACGAAGAAGGCGCCGACGAAAAAAATGACCAAATAGATGATGTTGTCGACCAAATTCATCACCAGCTGCGTCGCCGCGGAGGTGGTTTGCATGATCCTGGAGCTCACCCGCCCCGAAAACTCGTTTTCGAAGAAATTGAGCGACTGCTTGAGCACATGCCGGTGCAAGCCCCACCGCAGCCGAGTTTGGTAGGGCGGGGAAACGGTTTGGAAGTGGACCGCCGTGAGCGCCCCCACCCACAGGGGGGTGATGGCCAAAGCGGCCGCCATCCATTTCAGCTCGGTTGACTTTTGCTCAAGCATCTTCCTTGGCCCCAGCTGCTGCGCCCAATCCATCGCCAGCTGCATGAACTGAAACAGCAGCGCCTCCAGGGCGCCTTGGCCCGCGGTGAGAAACGCGAACAGCCACATCCACGGCCCCATGCCTTTGACGCATTGGCCGATGAAGCCGAAAAACGACTTGTCCTTGAACTCGAAGCCCGAATCCGGGAACGGTTCGACGCGGCTTTCAAAAAAACGGAAAATTCGATTCGATCGATGCGACTGATTCGCCATAAAAATGCGCCCGACAAACCCTTGCCGCCGGCCAAGAAAAGGGCGGCCCCAAGGCGGCGGCCCGCCGCCAAAGCAGGCCCGGCCGGGCCTGCGGCTTTTTTGAGCCCGGGGCCCAACTTGCGGCCCGAGCAAGGGAAAATGACAACATAAAGCGCCCCGGCCAAGGGCAAAACGACAACACGAAGCGCTTGTTCGGCCCGTGCGCCTCAACCGCAAAATATCGTTTTGGGCGCCGACGCTTGTTTTCCGCGCGCCTTTTTTGCAATTGGTTGTTTATCAAAAGACGATTCTTTTCAAACGCCGCTTTCTGCAGCAAAAACATGCGAAATGAATCGCCCGCCTTGATTTCCGGCCGTCAAACATTTTGCAATGATTCGGCCCCCTCTCAAAATTTCAAAATGATTAAAGTTTTTTTGAATGAGACTTAAATCGGCTCCGCCGAATCGTCAAACACGCCCTCCTAATATCTCATGATAAAATGCGCCAATTGCGGGCGCGTTTCCGATTTTGGGGCGCCGACCGCGGTTTTTTCTTCCAACCGCCTTGGCCCGGCTTTGGCAAGGCTCAAGCGCGCCGCGCCGCCATTGCGCCCAACCGGCGACGAAGCACTCCCGTGAACAAAGCAATAAAAGTCAACCCGGTTTCCGTCAACGTCTATTCGGTGTACACGCCAAGCGACGATTTCGCCGACGTCGTTGAGCAACTCCGGCGCAATTTGGCTCGATTCCCCTATTTTGCCCGCCAAGCCTTGGTTTTCGACCTGTACGGCTTGGGCGCCGTCGACGAGGCCAAAGCCCAAGCCCTCGTCGACGGCGCCAAGGCGTTGGGCTTTCATGTCTTGGGCCTGCGCCATTGCGACGTCGGCTGCGCGGCGCTGTGCGAGCGGCTGGGCGTCAACTTTTACCAAATTTCCCGATCCGAAGCGGAAAAGACCGCGCGCCCGGGCCGCTTGGGCGCCCCCGGGATCGACAACAAGCTCGACGCCCTGCCCCGAGAAACGCTCAACGGGGGCGGGGGCGGGGGCGACGGCAAGAGCCAAGAC
>CAJPTP010000003.1 GCA_905373555.1 uncultured Francisella sp.
CCCCCCTCCCTTGGCGGAGGGGAGAGCGAGGAGAGCGGGGGAGGGCAAGCGGCGCCTAAATCTCGAAATCCGCCTCCATCCCGTCGTACGCGGGCTCGACGCCCGGGGGGCACAAAGCGGAAAGCTCTTCGTGGCCGAAGCGGTGCGACACGTGCACCAAGGCCGTGCGCTTGGCGCCGATGCGCGCCGCGGCGTCGAAGGCCGCCTCGTGGTTGAGGTGGCTGCAGCACTTGCGCGGCATCAGGCAGTCGATGAACAGCCAGTCCAAGCCTTGAAGGTTGTTTTCGACGGTCGCGTCGTCGACCTCGCCCACGTCGGTCAGCCACGCCAACGAGCCGAACCGGTAGCAGCAGCTGCGCCACGGCCCATGGGGCAGGCGAAACATCCGAAACGTCATGCCCAATGCCTCGAAATCGCCCTCCTCGATGACATGGGGCTCGACCGCGGGCCGATTCCAATTGTCGTTTTTGACGGGCAGGAAGCCGTAGCCGAACTTATCGCGCAGCATGTCAATGCAAAACTCGTCGGAGTAAATCGGCACGGCGCGGCGCGTCGGCGCGCAAAACGCCCGCAGATCGTCGAAGCCGTTGACGTGGTCGGAGTGGGGGTGGGTGTAAAACACGGCGTCGAGCTTTTTGACGCCCGCGCGCAGCGCCTGGAAGCGGAAATCCGGCCCCGTGTCCACGCACCATGTCTTGCCCCCGCATTCGATCAGGCACGAGGTCCGGGCGCGCTTGTTTTGGGGCGCGCCGCTGCGGCACACGCCGCAATCGCAGGCCACGACGGGAACGCCGCCCGAGGCGCCCGAGCCCAACACGGTCAAATGCGCTGTGGCCATCTCCGTTTTCCTCGTTTTCCCCGATCGGCGCCCGGCGCCGGGGCCGCGCGCAGGCCAAAGGGCCCATTTTAACCAAGCGCCCGCAAAAGGCGAAACGCGCAATCTAAGCCCGCGGCGCCGCCTTGTCAAACAACGCGAAAAAGTTGTCGCTCGTCGCGCGCTCCAAGGCCTCGACGCCGACGCCCTTCAAGCGCGCGACAAAATCGCAGACGTGGCGAACGTACGCGGGCTCATTGCGCTTGCCGCGCAGCGGGACGGGGGCGAGGTAGGGGCTGTCGGTTTCCAGCAAAATCCGATCCAGCGGCGCAAACGCGCAGGACTCTTGGACTTGCTTGGCGTTTTTGAACGTCACGATCCCCGAGAACGAGACAAGGCAGCCCAAATCCAAGGCGCGGCGGACGAAATCGACGTTTTCCGTGCAGCAGTGGATTTGGATCTTGCCCCAGCCCGCGTTCTTGATCGCCCCCAAGGTGTCTTCCTGCGCATCGCGGGTGTGCACCACGGCGGGCAGCCCCTTGGCCTTGGCGACATCCAGCTGGCGCTCGAACAGCGCAAGCTGGCGCTTTTCGTCGCCCGGCGTCCAGTGGTAATCCAGGCCGATTTCACCGACCGCGACCACGCGCGGCAAAGCGAGCAGCTCGTCGAGCTTGGGCCCCGGTATCTCGGCCGCGCCCGGGTCTTCCGGGTGCGTGCCCACCGCCGCCCAAAACGCGGGGCAGCGCTCGCTGGCTTCAACCGCCTCCAAAGCGGTGCCCCAATCCGCGGCGTTGAGCAGCGCCCCCGCCACGCCCGCCTTGGCCATGGCCCGGACGATGGCTTCAGCGCCCTCGGGAAACTCCTTGCCGTAAGCATGGCAGTGCGCGTCGATCAGCATGCGCGTGCCCTCCGATCCAAACGTCTTGCGCCGCCCCAAACGGCTTAAGCGCGCCGCCCAAAACACGCGAAGCCCCGGAAAGGGGCTTCGCCGAGGCCGGGCCGACGGGCCGCGATGCGCGCCGCGTCGGGGCGGCGCGCATCGCTCACATCGTGTAGGTCATCCTGGGGTTGTCGAGCAGGCCCGCCAAGTTCATCTCGCACACGGCCTTGGCCGCCCGGCCGTTGTCGTCGCCCGGGAACACCAGCCCCACGCCCTTGGGGTGCGCCGCGTTGCCCGCGGAGGTGGAGATCCACGCCACCTTGCACAGCAAAATGAAGCCGCGGTCGTGCTCCATGACGTTCAAGACGATCATCACCTCGTCGCCGATCTTGAACGGCTCTTCGGACGGCACGAACAGCCCGCCCGTCTTGCTGAAGCTCATCCACGAGTTGTACAGCAGCGTGCGGTCGCGGATGGTGATGTTCATCTTCTTGCGCCGCTCGACGGGCGGCCGGCCCGCCGCGGCGGGCGCGGGGGCGTTCGCGCCGCCCGCGGCGGCGGGCAGGTTCGCCCCGCCCTTGCTGTTCTCCGCCAAGCCCTCCAACAGCGGGTTGGGCGCGCCCGGGCCGCCCATGGGGGGCATTCCGGGCTGCGGGGCGAAGGCCGCCGGGGCGCCGCCCGCGCCGCCCATGAACTGGCTGAAAGGGATGCCGCCCCCGCCCTGCGCCATTCCGGGCATCCCGGGGAAGCCCGGCATCCCCCCGGGGCCTTGCTGCATTCCGGGCATTCCGGGGAAGCCCGGCATCCCCCCCGGGCCTTGCTGCATTCCCGGCATCCCGGGCATCCCCGGCATCCCGCCCGGGGCGCCCGCCGAACCCTGCTGACCCATCTGCGGCGGCGCAAACGGCGATCCTGCGGGAGGCGCGCCGAAGCGCTGCCCGCCCACCGCGGGCTGCGGCGCCCCGGGGGCGCCGTTGAGGCTGAAAGGAATGTTGTCTTGATTTTCCGCCATGGGTGACTCCGGGCCGCCGGCCCTTGCTCGCTCGCGGGCGATCACAGCCGCCCGACGATTTTGAGATAGTCGATCAGCATTGACTCGACTTGCATTTTGGCGCTCAGCGCCGTCGAACCGAACCGCCGCGTCAGCGCGACGCGATCGGCCAAACCGAACAGATCCACCGGGTCGGCGATCGAGGCGATCGCGCGGATCGCCTCGAGGCGCCCGGGATAGAAAACCGCGCCCATGCCCGCGCCGACCGCGACCGCGTCGCACAGCCACTTCGCGAGCCAATCGCAAAACTCGGCCAGCCCCGGGCCGCCCGCCGCCGCGCCGCAGCGCTCCGCCAAATCGGGCGCCGAGCCCGGGAAAGGGCGCTGCAGCCAATCCAGCAGCGCCGCGCGCTCGGCGTTTTGCGCGGGGTCGTCGGGCGCGAGCGGCCGGCCCCCGTTGAAGGCCAAAAAGTCCCAGGCCGCGTCGGGGTCGAAGGCGCGGCCCTCGCTTTGCGCCTTGCCGCGCAAAAAATCCATGGCCCCGCCCCAATCGGGCCCGGGCAGCTTTTCGACGCGGCAGCGGCTCACGACCGTGGGCAACAGCCGCTCCAAGTTGCGCGAAAGCAGCAAAAACACCGCGCCCTTGGGCGGCTCCTCCAAGCTTTTGAGCAGGGCGTTGGAGGCCTCGACCGTCAGGTTGTCGGCCAAATTCACCACGAGCGCCCGCCGCCCGCCCATCGAGGTCGGCAGCAGCAGGCCGCTTGTGGCCGCGCGCACCGCGTCGATGGTCAGGGCGGGCGGCTTGCCGTCGATCGTCACGAGCGCCATGCCGCCGCGCCCAAACCCGCCCGATTTCGCCGCCCCGGCCTTGGCTTGGGCCTTCGCGGCGAGCGAGCCGGGCTTGGGGGCGAGCTTGGGCGCCGCTTTGCGCGAGGGGCGCCGCGCGATCGGGTCGCGCGCGAACTCGGGCGCGGGCGGGCCGTACTTCACGGGATCGACGAAGCGCAGCAAATCCACCAAATCGGGATGGGAGCCCGAAGAAGCCAGAGCGCAGGAGCGGCATCGGCCGCAGGCTCGGCCGTCGGCCAAAGGGCGGTCGCACAGCAGCGCGCGGGCCAGCTCGTCGGCGAACTCGTCGCGGCCGATCCCGTCGTCGCCCAAAATGATCCACGCGTTGGGGATGCGCCGCCGGTCGGCGGCGACGCGCCGCCACGACGGCTCAAGCCAAGGATAGAGCATGAAAGAACCGCCGCGCCCGCCCCGGGCCCGGATCCGGGCCCGGCGCCAAGGCGCGCCATTTGTGAAAATATACCACAGTTCAAAAGCCCAAGCGGCGGACAACCCGCGGGGCGCCGCCCGAAACGGCCGCCCGCGCTATTCGTTTTGGGCCCGGAGCCACAGCTTTTCCAAGGCGCCGCGGATTTCGTCGCGGGCGGCCTCGATCGCGCCGCCCGTGTCGATCACGACGCAGCGCCCGGGGTCGGCCTTGGCGCGCCGAAGGTAGCCCTCCTTGACCCGCGCGAAAAAGCCCGGGCCCTCCAGCTCGAAGCGGTCCTTCACGCGCGAGGCGTCGAGCCGGCCCATCGCGGTTTCCAAGGGCAGATCGAGGATGAAGGTGAGATCGGGCCGCAAATCGCCCTGCGCCCAGCGCTCCAGCTGCGCGATCTTTTCCTCGCTCACGCCCCGGCCGTACGCCTGGTAGGCGTAGGTCGCGTCGGTGAAGCGGTCGGACACCACCCACTTGCCCGCATTCAGGGCTTTGACCACAACGTCGTCAAGCAGCTGCTGCCTGCAGGCGAACATCAGCAGCGCCTCGGCGGCGGGGGAGATGTCCTGGCCCACGCGCAGCAGCTCGACGCGCACCTTCTCGCCCAAGGGGGTGCCGCCGGGCTCGCGGGTCATGACAAAGTCGACCCCCTTGCCCTCCAGCCACTTGCGCACGAACTCGATGTGCGTGCTTTTGCCCGAGCCGTCAATGCCATCCAACGTGATCAGTTTGGCTTTCATGCACTCTCCTTGAAAAACGGCGCCGAATGCGGCCAATGCGCGAGGCTAATGCGCGAGATCAAGCCCGGGGGCCCGGGCCTCCTGCGCAGGGGCCGGTTGCGCCTCCGCGCTCTCCGCGCTCTTTGCGCTCTCCGGGCTCCCCGAGCCCGGCCGGCCCCCCAAGCCCCGTCGCCCCGGATCGCCTTCTTGGGGGATCGGCGCCGGCCCGTCTTGTCGGTCCGGCGTTTCCGATCGATCCGACCCCGGCGCCGGCGGCAGATCGGGGACAGCCGAATCGGCGCCCGCGCCGCCTTGGTTGAGGATGTAGCGGCGCACCGAGGCGTTGTGCTCATCCAGCGTCGAGGAAAAATGGCTTTCGCCCGTCTTATCCATTTTGGAGACGAAATACACGTAGTCGGACTTGTCGGGCCGGGCGACCGCGCGCAGGCTCTCCTCGCCCACCGAGCAAATCGGCGTGGGCGGCAGGCCCGCGCGCGTGTAGGTGTTGTAGGGCGTGTCCTCAATCAGCTGCGCCTTGGTCAGGCGCCCCGCGTAGTCGCCCAAAAGCTGCCTGCCGTAAATCACGGTGGGGTCGGCCTGAAGGCGCATGTTCATCCGCAGCCGGTTGTGAAACACGGCCGCGATCTTGGCCTTGTCGGACGCCAGGGCGCTTTCCTTTTCCACGATGCTCGCCAAAATGAGCATCTCGTAGGGCGTGGAGACGGGCAGATCCGGATCGCGGTCGCGCCACCGGTCGACCAAGACCTTGTTCATTTTGTGGAACGCCTCGCGCAAGACCTGCAGATCGCTCGCCCCCGACTGAACCACGTAGGTGTCGGGGAACAGCAGGCCCTCCAAGGAGTCGCGGCGCGACAGCGGATCCAACGCCCGCACCAGCTGACGCTCGGTGCGGTCGCCGATCTCGCGCTTGAGCCGCGGATCCTCCCTCAAGGCGCGCAGAATGTCCTGCGCCCGGGCCCCTTGGGCGATGCGCACCGCGACTTGGTCGGGCTTTTCGTTTTTCAGCTTGTCCAGCAGCTCGAGGGTCGAAAGCGAGCCCTCGATGCGGTAATCGCCCAAGCTCAAGCTTTTGACCCGAAAATAACGGGCCGCCGCGCGAAAGACCCAGGGGCTTAAGATCTTGCCGTCGCGGTCGAGCTTCTGCGCAAGCTTGTTCACGCCCTCGCCCGGGGCGATCGACACCGTGTAGCCATCCATGTCCACGGGCCACAGCAAGGCCCAAGCCACGGCCGCCGCGGCGGCGACAGGCAGCAAGGCGCCCAGCGCCATCGCGCCCAAAAAGAGGTTCAGCGACGAGCGCTTTTTGCCTCGCCGCTTGGCGGCGCGGGCTTTCTTGGCCGGCGCCTTGTCCGGCCTTTCATCCGCGGCCTCGGCCGGGCGGGGGCGCGGGGCGTCCGAGGCGTCCGAAGCGTCCGAAGCGTCCGAAGCGTCCGAAGCGTCCGAAGCGTCCGAAGCGTCCGAGGCGTCCGGGGCGTCCGAAGCGTCCGAAGCGTCGCCGAGGCGCCCGTCTTCGGCGGCGCCGTGTCCGGGTTCGGGCGCTTCGGGCTCGGCGCCGTTTTCGGCGCCGAGCGCCGCGGCGCGCGCGCCGCCGCCCCCATCCGGATCCGGCCGCAAGATGGGATCCGCGCCGCGCCCCTCCGCCTCGGGCTCGTCGGCCGGGCCCGCGCTTTCGGTCCGAGATGGCTTTTTGCGTCCAAACATTCGCTGCTCCGATCACGCGCGGCCGGCGCCGCGCCGAGCCATTCTAGCATCGATGCTTTCGGCCCGCTTGGCGGGGCGCGGGCGCGGCCGGGGAAATGCGAAAAGCCGCCCCGCGGCGGCTTTTTTTGAATCGGCGATCGGCGCGTCAGGCATTGGGCGAGAGCTTTTTGAGCTCGTCGCGCAGCGCCTGAAGCTTCGTCTTTTGCTCCGCGCAGGCCTTTTGGTCGCGCTCGACGATGTCGCGCGGGGCGCGCTCGACGTAGGCGGCGTTGGCCAGCTTGGCCTCGAGTTTTTCCAAATTGCGCGAGATCTTGTCGATTTCCTTGGCGATGCGGGCTTGCTCCGCCTCTTTGTCGACCTTCACATCCAGCATCAGGCGCATGTCGCCCGCCACCACGATCGGGGCGTCCGTCTCCTTGGGCAAGGCCGCCGTTTTGGTGATGTACGACAGCCTCGCCAAACGCGGGATGAAGTTCAGCAGATGGTCGATCGGCTCGCGCGTCTCGATCACCAAGGGCGCCTTGACCGACATGGCCAAGCCCATCTCGCCGCGCAGGTTGCGCACGGCGTTGACGATTTGCTTGAGCCGCTCCATGTCCGCCTCGGATGCCTCATCCAACAAGCTTTCGTCGGCTTGGGGCCAGGCGGCGAGCATGATGGAGTCGGAGGTTTTCATGCCTTGCAACGGGGCGACCTTCTGCCAAATTTCCTCGGTGATGTAGGGCATGATCGGGTGCAGCAGGCGCAGCGCGGTTTCCAGGCACTCGACCAAAACCCGCTTGGAGGCGTCGCAGGTCTCGGGATCGCCCGTGTTGATTTGGATCTTGGCGATCTCGAGGTACCAGTCGCAGTAGTCGTTCCAGAAAAACTCGTACAAGGCCGCCGCCGCCAAGTCGAAGCGATAGGTGTCCAGCGCCTCGGTCACGGCCAAGACGCAGCGCCGCAGCCGGCCCAAGACCCACTTTTCGGCCCAAGAGTATTCCAGTTTGCCCGCCGCGGCCTTGGAAGCGATGCGCCGCCCCTCCTCGGTCATGCCGTCTTCGCCCTTGGGGCCCTCGGCCATGCCCTCGCAGCGCATCATGACCATGCGGTAGGCATTCCAAATCTTGTTGCAAAAGTTGCGATAGCCCTCGCAGCGCTTGAAGTCGAACAGAATCGAGCGGCCCAGGGAGGCGTAGCTCGCCATCGTGAAGCGCAAGGCGTCGGCGCCGTAAGCCGGGATGCCATCCGGCATGAACTTTTTGGTCTCTTGGCGCACCTTGGGCGCGGTCTCGGGCCGGCGCAGGCCGCGGACGCGCTTTTTGAGCAAATCGTCCAAGCCGATGCCGTCGATCAAGTCCACGGGGTCGATGACATTGCCCTCGGACTTGGACATCTTCTTGCCTTGGTGGTCTTTGACCATGCCGTGGATGTAGACCTCGCGAAACGGGGGCTTGCCCGTGAACAGCTTGGTCATCATCACCATGCGCGCGACCCAGAAGAAGATGATCTCGTAGCCCGTGACCAAGACGGAGCTGGGCAGGAACTGCTCCAGCTCAATCGTCTTTTTGGGCCATCCCAAATCGGTGAAGGGCACCAAGGCCGAGGAGAACCACGTGTCCAAGACGTCGGGGTCGCGGGTGAGCTTCTTGCCCCCCGCCTTCTGTTGCGCCTCGCGCTCGCTGCGCGCGACATAGACTTTGCCGTCCTCGTCGTACCAAGCGGGGATTTGGTGGCCCCACCACAATTGGCGCGAAATGCACCAATCCTCGATTTCGTCGAACCAATGGTTGTAGGAGGCCGCCCAGTTTTCGGGCACGAACCTCACCTCGCCGCTTTCGACCGCCTCCGAGGCCAACTGCGCGAGGCTTTTGCCGACGCGCTCGCCTTTTTCGTTCAGGGGCTTTTCGGTCATCGCGACGAACCATTGGTCGGTGAGCATCGGCTCGATGACTGTGCCCGTGCGGTCGCCGCGCGGGATTTTGAGCTCGTGGGGCTCGATTTTCACCAGCGCGCCCCGCTTTTTCAGCTCCTCGACCACCGCCTCGCGGGCGCGCTCGCGCGGCAAGCCCGCGAACGGCTCGGGGGTCTTCTCCTTGCGCAGCAGCTTGCCGTCGTAGTCGTAGACCTCCATCTCATCCAAGACCGCGGCGCCCAAATCCAAGACGTTGATCAGCTCAAGCCCGTGGCGCTTGCCCGTGGCGTAGTCGTTCGCGTCGTGGGCGGGGGTGATCTTCACGCAGCCCGTGCCGAACGCCGCGTCCACGGCGGCGTCGGCGATCACGGGGATCTCGCGGCCCACCAGCGGCAAAATCAGCGTCTTGCCCACCATGTCGGCGTAGCGATCGTCCTCGGGGTTGACCGCGACGGCGACGTCGCCCAGCATCGTCTCGGGCCGGGTCGTGGCCACCGTCAAGCCCTTGGAGGGGTCATCCTTGAGCCTGTAGAAGATGCTCCACATGCTGCCTTGCTCGTCTTCCTTGACGACCTCCAAGTCGGAGATCGCGGTTTTGAGCACGGGATCCCAGTTGGCCAAGCGCTTGTTGCGGTAGATCAGGCCCATCTCGCTTAGGCGCACGAACACCTCCGCCACGGCTTGGGCCAGATTGTCGTCCATGGTGAAGTACATGCGGTCCCAGTCGCAGGAGCTGCCCAAGCGCTTCATCTGGTCTTTGATGACGCCGCCCGACTCCTCCTTCCACTTCCACACGCGCTTGACAAACTCCTCGCGCCCGACGTCGCGCCTGTCCAGCCCTTGGGCTTTCATCTGGCGCTCGACCACGATCTGCGTGGCGATGCCGGCGTGGTCTTGGCCGGGCACCCACAGCACGTTGTCGCCCTTCATGCGGTGGTAGCGGGCGAGCCCATCCATGATCGTTTGGTTGAAGGCATGGCCCATGTGCAGGGTGCCCGTCACGTTGGGCGGGGGCAGCTGAATGCAAAACGACGGCTTCGAGCCGTCCAAACTGGGCTTGAAATAGCCCTTTTCCTGCCAAACGCCGTACCACTTGCGCTCAATGCGCTGCGCGTCGTATTTCGTGTCGTCCATTGCCATTCCGGTTTTCCTGTCGGCGGATCGCCCCGTGGCGCGATTGCCTGTGTGTTTTGTTTCGCTTCGAGAGGATGCCCATGCCCGGCCGGCGCCCCGATCCCGCCCGGCAAGCCCGGGCGCGCCGAACCCGTCAAGCGGCGGGGCGCGGCGGCTCGAAGCAGCACAGCGCGAGCTCGAAGTCGACGTCGCGCTGCAAGGTCGCGCCCCGGGAGCGCCGGAAGTCCGGCGTCACGAAGTGGATGTTCATGATGTGGCGATTGGCGGAAATCTCGGGCATGATCCCCTCGCCCCGGGCCATGATGACCTGCAGCATGGCCACTTGGCTGCCCAGCCCGCTTTGCTGGTACATGCCTTTTTTGGTGGAGCAGCGCTCGATTTGCCGGTTGGCGCGCAGCGAGCCCATGATGCAGTCGATCGCGTCGCCCGTGTAGTCCAGCGTGTCGAACCATTTGTCGAAGTCGGCCAGCCGCTTGGAAAAGTCCATGCTCTGCCACAGGTAGAACGACGGGATGTCGAAGGGCGAGACGCCGCCCGAGACCTGCATCTTTTGCTTCAAGCCCATGAGCCACTCGTTTTCGCGCAGCTTTTGGGCGAACTTTTGGTGCACGCCATGCAGCCTCGCCGCCGACTCCCCGAGGCGCTCGATGCGCCCCTCAAGCGCCTCGCGCGCCTTAGCGTCGGCGGCGACGGCCAAGTCGGCCTGCGCCCGGGCGCGCTGGCGCTCCAGCTCCTGCAGCAGCTCCAGCTTGAACTCCGCGCGCGAGGCGCAGTCCATGATCTCAAAGAGCGTGGCCAAGGCGAAATGGTGCGCATGCTCGCCCGGATCCTCGCGCAGCGTCCGAAAGCGCTTGAACAGGTACTCGATGCGCAGCAAATGGCGCACCTTCTCCGACAAAGGGAACTCGAACACCAAGGGATGCGCCGAGTCGGCGAAGGCGCCCTCGCCCAAGCCGCCGCGCTCGGGCTCGATCTCGGCGTCGGGCCCCTTGGCTTTGTTTTTGGGTTCGCCCTCGGGCTCTCCCTCGGGCTCGCTCTCAAGCCCGCCCCCGCGCGCGCCCCCCGACTCGCCGACAAAGCCCGACGCCAAACCCGCTTCGGCCGGGGCCGAAACGGGCGCGGCCGGAACGGGCGCGCCCGAAACGGCCGAATCGTCGGCGCCGGCGCATCCGCGCTCTTCCGCTTCGCGCTCGTCTTCGCCGGCGCAAGCGTGATCCTCGCGCGCCCGACCCTCCCGTTGGGCCTCGGCCTCCAAACGGCGCCCCTCTTCCTCGCGCCGGCGCCGCTCCTCGTTGGCTTGGGCGATGCGCCGGCGCATGCGCTCCTCGGCCTCGCGCAAGGCTTCGCTTTCCTCGCTCGCGCCAAGCGCCGCCGCGCCTTGGCTTGGGTTTGAGCCCGAATCCGAATCTCGGGGCGAGTCGCTTTCGTCGGGGCCTTCGGGGCTGGGCGCCGACCGCTCGGGCTCTTTCCGGGCTTCTCGAGGCTCCCGAGCCTCCTCCGCCGCCGTCGCCTCTTTTGCCCCATCCGGCTGTTCCGACGCTTCAGACGCTTCAGACGCTTCCGGCTCCTCCGGCGGTTCCGGCGGTTCCGTCTCTTGGGATGCCGGCGCCGGCTCCTCTTTCATTGCGCCCGGACCTTCGGCTTCGCTTGGCGCCGGCGCCGGGGATTCCTCGGCGCCCGGGCGATCCTTTCGATCATCCGCGTCTTGGCCCGAGATCGCCTCGGAAAACGACGTCTCCCGGGCCTCCCCGCCTTGGTGCGCGCCCGGGGCGTCCCTGCGGTAGGCGAGCCGTTCTTCGCCGAGCGCCGAAGGCGCAGCCAAGCCGGCTTGGGGGAGCTTTTTGACTCGCGCCTTCGGCGCCCGGCGCCGAGCGGGCCGAGCCGAGCCGCCGTTTGGCTTGGATTGGTCTCTTTTTTGCTTTCTCATCAGTGGCATGCCCAATGTTTCAAGCCCGCGCGAGCGCAGGCGCGGCGGCGGGCTAAGCGCCCGCAGGCCGGCCGCACCCTTGCGCCAAGCCCAAGTAAACGAGAAACAACAAATCCATGGCCCGGGCCAATTCCCCCAACGAGCCTTCGTTGACGTACACGTCCTGCGCGATGGACAGACGGTCTTGCCGGCTTGTCTGGGCGCGCAAAAAAGAGCGGATCTCGCTTTCGCTGTGCCGCCCGCGCGCCAAGGCGCGCCGAGCCTGCGTCTCCGTCTCGCAGTCGATGACCAGCGTTCGATCGACCAAGCGGCGAAAGGCGGGCGCCTCGAACAAGAGGGGGATCTCGAACGCGCCGAACGGCGCCGGCCCGGGGGCGCGCTCGAAGCGCGCGCATTCTTGCTTGGCGCGAATCAGCAGCAAGCGGCGCATCAAGGCGTCGTACTCGGCCTTGGCCGACGCGTCGTTGAAAATCAGGCTGCGCACGGCCTTGCGGTCCAGCCCCCCGTCGGGGGCGAGCAAGCCCGTTCCAAAGCGCTCGACGACGCCCGCCACGGCCGCCCCGCCCGGGGCGATCAATTCGGCGCTCAAGACGTCGGCGTCGACCAGCGCCGCCCCCCTCTTGGCCAAATGCCGGGCCGCCGAGCTTTTGCCCGAGCCGATCCCGCCCGTCACGCCCACCCAAAACATGCGCTCCCCCAAGGCGGCGCCCGCGAACCCGCGGGCCCGCCGCGGCTTAAGCCCAAGCCTTGGCCCGCCGCCGAGCCGCAAATTTTTGCATTATATTGCGCCGCTTGGCCGAATGGCAAAACGGGCGGCGCGGGCGCGGGCGCAAAAACAAAGCCCGCGCGAGGCGGGCTTGGCGTGGCGGGGCAAGGTCACATGAATCCGGATTTGGCGAGCCACCAGTCGATCAAGACGTTGACTTGGTCGCTTTGCGCAAAGCACAGCCACCCCGCCAAAGCCAAGTAGGGGCCAAACGGCACGCGCTCGTTGGGCTTGGCTTTCATCACCAAAAGCGAGCCGACGACGCCCAAGACGGCGCTCAACAAAATCACGACGGGCAGCATGGAATAACCCAACCACGCGCCCAGCGCCGCCACCAGCTTGAAGTCCCCATAGCCCATGCCCTCCTTGCCCGTGACGAGCTTGAAGAGCTGAAATATGAGCCACAGGCTCATGTAGCCCGCGGCGGCGCCGACCACCGCGTTGAACAGCGGCGTGAAGATCTCGAAGGCGTTGACCAACAGCCCCGCCCACATCAGCGGCAAGGTCAGCGCGTCAAGCAGGTACTTGCGCTGCCAGTCGATCCCCGAGGCGGCGAGCAAAATCAGCGTGAACAGCGCGCCGCACAGGGTCTGAATCGTCATCCCCCAGCGGGCGTAGCACGCGACAAAGCCCAAGGCCGCCAAGAACTCGACGATGGGGTACTGCCAAGAAATCGGCCGCCCGCAGTTCTTGCACTTGCCGCGCTGAACGATGAAGCTCAAAAGCGGGATGTTGGACAGCGGCTTGACGGGGGCGTGGCAGCCCGGACAGTGGCTCGGCGGATAGACCAAGCTGAAGCGCGAGGCCTCGTGGTCGGCCCGAGCCTTCTTGAGCTCGGCCAAGGCGGCGTCCGACAAGACCACCGCCTCCTCCGCGCTTTCGGGGGTTTCCCCCGGGGCCGCGCGCGACTCGCGCCTCTTCTGCTCCTCGGCGTCCTCCTGCAATGTCTCCAGCGCCATCGAGCGCCACTGCCGGCCTTCCATGATGGGCAGCCGGTAGATCACGACGTTGACGAAGCTGCCAAAGATCAAGCCGAAGACGGCGACGAAAAAGAACGCGACAAAAGAATGGGTGATATCCACCATAAGAGGCCAACCTGTCCCTTCTCGCTCAAATGGCGTTGCCCATGCTGAACATCGGCAGGTACATGCCGATCATGATGGTGCCCACGATGCTGCCCAGCACGACCATGACCAAGGGCTCCATCAAGCTTGACAACGTGCCCACGGCCGCGTCGACCTCCTCGTCGAAGTATGTCGCGGCTTTGTTGAGCATGTCGTCCAAGGAGCCCGATTCCTCGCCGATGGCGCACATCTGCAGGAACATGTTGGGAAACAGACCGGTCTTGATCAGCGCCGAGGTCAGGCCCGAGCCTTGCTCGACTTGCTGGCGAACTTTTTCGGTTTCCTCTTGGAAGATGATGTTGCCGGATGCGCCGCCGACCGACGACAGCGCCTCAACCAAGGGCACGCCCGCCGCGAACAGCGTGGCGCAGGTGCGGCCCCAACGGGAAATCGTGGATTTTTCGACGATCGGGCCAAAGATCGGCACCTTCAGCATAAACCGGTCCACGGCCTTGCGCAGGGCGTAGGATTTCTTGTAAGCCTGCTTCCACGCCACGAAGACGCCGACGAACACCGCCAAGATGTAAAAGACGTTGGCGACGAAGAAGTCCGAGGTGTCCATCAGCCACTGGGTCAATCCGGGCAGCTTGGCGCCCATGCCCGAGTAAATTTCCTTGAAGGTGGGCAACACGAACACCATCATCAAGATGATCAGGGCGACCGCGAAGGTCGAAACCAAGGTCGGGTACATCAGGGCCGATTTCACCTTGCGCTTGATGCCCTCGGTTTTTTCCATGTAGGTCGCGAGCTTGTCCAGCAAGGACTCCAACACGCCGCCCTGCTCGCCCGCGGCGACCAGGTTGATGAACAGCATGTCGAAGTGCTGCGGGTACTTGGCAAACGCTTGGGCCAGCGAGGCGCCCTGCTCGATGTCGGCGCGGATGTCCATCAAAAGCTGCGTCATCGACGGGTTGCTGTGGCCTTTCGCCACGATCTCGAACGCCTGAAGCAGGGGCAGGCCCGCCTTCATCATGGTCGCGAACTGACGCGCGAACACGGCGACGTCCTTGGTCGTGATCTTGCGGCTGCGGCCTTTTTTCATCTTGGTCAAAGATGTGGCCTGAATGCCGCGCATCTGCAGTTTTTCTCTGGCCTCGGCCTCGCTGCGGGCGATGACCTCGCCCTTCGTGACCTGGCCCGTGGCGCGGGAGCGCCCCTCGAACATGTAAGTGCGGCCGCTTTCGCGCTTGGCCTTGACGGGCGGAGCGGACGGCTTGGTGCCCGGCTTGGGGAGCTGCGACTGTTGCGGCCTTCCAACGTTGGTTGCCATGATGGAATCCTCTGTGCGCGCCAATGCGCCCTGTAGCGCCATGTCGGCGCAAAACCGAATTCAATTATAGTCCATAGACTGGTTTGGGAGAGGCCGGATGCCCCAAGAGGATTGTTTCGCGCGCCAACGAGCCCAATCCGCGCAACGAGCGGCGGGCGCCTTAAGCGAGCGGCCAAGGCGCGCGGGGGCAAAACGGCGCGAAAACAAACGACCGACACTTTCACCGACCGCTTTCAATATAGCGCGCCCGCGCTGGGCCGATCGTTGCCTTGCAAAATCAAATTCCGCAGAGCCTGAATGCGCGCCGAACCCCTCCAAGACCCTCCAACACCCTCCATGCCCTCCCAAACCTTTCCCCTGCCTCGAGCCGGCTCCAAGCCCGGGTTCGAGCCGCGCCCGCGGCAAGCCGCGCCGAAGCGGCGCAAAAGAAAAGCCGGGCGGGCCCGGCTTTTCTTCGGTTCGCTGCGGCTCAATCGTTCGTCTTGGCCATAACCTCCTCAATGCTGGTGATGCCCTGCATCACCTTGAGCAAGCCCGCGCGGCGCAGATCGACCATGCCCTCGGACAGCGCAATGTCGGACAAGTCCTTGGCGTTGCCGCCCTCCATGATCTTGCGTTGGATCGCGTCGGTGCAAGGCATCATCTCGTAGATGCCCGCGCGGCCTTTGTAGCCGCGGCCGCGGCAGTTCTCGCAGCCCGCGGGGCCGTACAGCTGCCAATCGCCCTCCAAGTCCTCCTTGGTGAAGCCCATTTCCAGCAACACCTTGTCGTCGGGCCGCTGAATGGGTTTTTTGCAGCTGGAGCACAGACGGCGCAACAGACGCTGCGCCATGATCAGGTTCACCGAAGAGGCGATGTTGAACGGAGCCACGCCCATGTTCAGCATACGAGACAAGGTCGCGGGGGCGTTGTTGGTGTGCAGCGTGGAGAACACCATGTGGCCCGTTTGCGCGGCCTTGATGGCGATGTCGGCGGTTTCGAGGTCGCGGATCTCGCCCACCATGATCACGTCCGGGTCTTGGCGCAGGAAGGATTTCAGCGCGGCCGCGAAGGTCAGGCCCTGCTTGTCGTTGACGTTGACTTGGTTGATGCCGGGCATGTTGATCTCGGCGGGGTCCTCGGCGGTGCTCACGTTCACGTCGGGCTTGTTGAGAATGCCCAAGCAGGTGTACAGCGTCACGGTCTTGCCCGAGCCCGTGGGGCCCGTGACCAGCACCATGCCGTACGGTCTGTGAATGGCGTTGAGCAGCAGCTCCTTTTGGTAGTCCTCGAAGCCCAGAATGTCGATGTTCAGGTTGGCCGCCGAGGAGTCCAAAATACGCATGACGATCTTTTCGCCAAACAGCGTGGGCAGGGTGCTCACGCGAAAGTCGATCGCGCGCGAGCGGCTGACCTGCAGCTTCATGCGGCCGTCCTGCGGGATGCGCTTTTCGGAAATGTCCAAGCGGCTCAACACCTTGATGCGGGAGGCGATGGTGTCCTTGATGTTCAGCGGCGGCTGCACGATCTCGCGCAGGGCGCCGTCGATGCGCAGCCGCACGCGGCCGAAGAACTCGTAGAACTCGAAATGGATGTCGGATGCGCCCGAGTTGATGGCGTCGAGCAGAATCTTGCTCACGAAACGAGCCACCGGGCCTTCGGCGTCTTCCTCGCCTTCCTTGCCCGAGGCGCCCGCCGCGAACAGGTCGTCGTCGTCCAGGGTCTCGAGCAAGCTGGACGAGCCCGTGCTCTTTTTCTCGATCAAGCCGCCCAGCTGATCGTCGCGCACGATCACCAAATCCACCTGCATGCCCGCGTTGAACATGATCTTTTGCAGCTTGGGCAGGATCGTGGGGTCGGACAGGGCGATGAACACCTTGTTGCCGCGGCGGAACACAGGCACCGCGCGCAGCTCCTCGATCTGATCGAGGGTCATGACGTCCGGCACCATGAACTCGGTGTTGTAGCACGTCGCATCCATCATGGGATAGCCAAACAGGCCGGACACGAAATAGGCCAACTTCTCGGGCGTCATGATCTTCTCTTTGAAGATCAGCGCCAGAAGGTTCTTGGTGCCCTCCTGCTTGTCGTAGGCTTCTTTGAGCTCTTTCGACTTTTCGGCCGTGATTTTTTTGTTTTGCTCCAACGCTCGCAACAAACCGGTGCTCATGCTCTCGCCCTCGGGCGGCGCCCGCGCGCCGCCATTGATCGGTCATTCCCCGCAGGGACGGGCAGGCTCGCCCATGCGGCCGCCCCAACGCCGCTTATTTTAGCGCATGGCCTCATGGGCTTAGACAACGAAAGGAAGAGCGGTTCAAAAACCGCGATCCCCCGGCGCTTCTTATGGCTTAAGCGCCCGGGAAAGCCCCGGGCCGGCCGTCCGGGCTCTTGGCTGTCCGTCTTTTGCCCTCGCCGCCCTTCGCCCTTGCCCCATCCAAAAGCCCAGATTTTCCGCTCTCTCCCCTTCACCCCTCGGCATCCCCGGTCTTTCTGACCTGCCGCAGCGTCCGAGCCGGCCGAGCGTCTCGCGGAAAGCCGGGTTGGACGCTGCGCCCGGTTTGACCCAAGCGATCAGGCAGGTTAAACGGGAGCGTTTTGAGAGCGAAAAAATAGGAAAAAAGGGGGAAAAACTAAAAAGGCGCGGAGAGCCCGAGCCGGATCGCAAGAAAGGGGGAAAAGAAACAAGCCCGGAAACCGGGCTTGTCTCAACTGCTCTTGGTCAATCCAATTTCCTTGAACCAAACGCCTTGGCCCCATGCCGCAGGCCTCGACGTTCGATCCTACAGAAATTAGAAGGAGTGAACCAAGCCAACGCCAACGCTGTAAGCGTCGTGATCTTCGTCGGTCGTGCCGTCGTCGATCTTGGGAGCCCATTCCGTGCCGCCCTTGACTGAGCCGACGGCGTTGCCGCTGCGCAGCCAGCCGAAGTTGGCGACGGCGTGAGTGCGCTTGCTCAAAGCGTAGTCCACGCCCAAGATGGTGTGGATGTAATCGCTGTTGTCGATGTCGTTGAACTCGAAGCCGTAGGCGACGGAGATCATCGGGGTGATGGCGCCGATGGTGTAGGAAGCCGTGCCGGCGATCTCGTTGGTCCACTCGTACGAGTAGTCTTTGGCAGCCAGCTGAGCGGGGGTGCTGACGTTGACGCGGGTCGCCTGGTAGCCCAAGCCGACGAAGATGTTGCCGCCGTCGGGGGCGTAGCCGACCGTCACGCGGTGAGCTTCAGAGCTGGGATCCTTGGCCCCGGAGCGCTGGTAAGCATACTTGCCGAAGAAGCCCGAGGGAGCGTGCTTGTAGCCCAAGCCGGCAGACACGAAATGAGGAGCCTGGTTGTCGTCGCCGTATTTCAACGTGTTCTTGTAGGCGGCGGCGGGCAAAGTGGCCAAGTTGCCCAAATTGCCGAACGCTACTTTTTGGTCATCGCGGAACACCTTGTCGGCCGTGTTGTTGTCAGGCAAGGAGTACAAAACATTGGCGCTGAAGCCGTAGAAAGCGTCGCCGCCCAAGTCCAAGCGGATGCCGGTGTGCTTGGCGCCGATGCGAGACCACGTGTCATCCAAAACGCGGATGCCGCTGCCGTCCCAAGGATTGAGGTCGTCGTCGCTGTCGAACGCGTCGCCCAAATGGCCGGCTCTCAACTGGCCGTAGGGGGTGGACAAGCCGATGTAGGTCTCGCCGTCGGCCCAACCGTCGTTGCGGCCGGAACGGTGATCGATGGAAACCTGGTTCTCAACCTGCCAAATGGCGTCGACGGTGTTGGGGATCAAGGTCTCTTTGCCCTTGAAGCCGATCTTTGAACCCCAGTCGTTGGCATTGACAACAGAGGCGAAGTCGTCGCCGTCTACCTGCGTCCACTCCACGCCGCCCTTGATCGTGCCGTAGATGGTGACTTCGGCCATCGCCGCGAGGGGCAACGCCGTCAAAGCCAAAGCGATGAGAGTTTTCTTCATTGCAACATTCCTTTTTCTAGTCTAAAAAAACGAACCCAATTCTTCCGAAAACCGGCTTCCCGGCCGATGCGCCGCCGGGCGTCCAACCCTAGGGCTTTGACTTCGCCGTCTCGAACGTTGGAATAATATACATTAGCGGGCCGGAGCCACAAACCCCCGGGCCTCGCTTGGTTCGAAATCGCCCGAGCTTTTCCTCTCCCCGGCGCTCGCCTTGACGGGAGAAAAGCAAGCAACAGGCGGATCGCGCCGGCTCGGCGGGCCCCAAAGCTGCCTTTCCCAATATGCGCCATTTTTGCAACAAACAGTCGGACAACCCGAACCGCCTTGCCTGCCGCATATTGGGAAAGGCAACGAACCCCCAAGCCTCTTGGAAACCTATGCGATATTACCCCAACACTCCGTTTTGTTTCAAACAACGAAGCCCAATCGCCCGGACTTATTTGCGGGTTGTGTCATTTTCCGGCCAAACCGGAGCGCTCTTGGGCGCCAAACTCGCCGCAGCTTCCACGC
>CAJPTP010000004.1 GCA_905373555.1 uncultured Francisella sp.
GGCCGGGCCGGCGCAACGGGCGACAACCGGAAAAACGGAAACCCGGGGAAAACGGAAAAACGGGGGGACGGCGCCCGGAGCGCCGCGCGGGCGCAACGGGATCGGCCGAGGAAAAACGATGGGGCAAAACAGTGGCGAAGCCAAAACGGCGCGCGGCTCGTGGGTTATCATGGCGGGCGGCACGGGGGGGCATATTTTCCCCGCCTTGGCGGTGGCCAAGGCGCTGCGCGAGCTCGGCTGCGCGGTGTCGTGGCTGGGCTCCGCGGGCTCGATGGAGGAAAAAATCGCGCCCGAGAACGGCTTCGCCATCCACTCCATCCATATCAAGGGAGTGCGGCGCAACGGCTGGGCGCGCAAGCTTGCGGCTCCGTTCGCGGTTGCGCGAGCGACCTTTGAGGCGGCGCGGGCGCTGCGCCGGGAGGGCGCCGACGGCGCGATCGGCTTCGGCGGGTTTGTGACGTTTCCGGGCGCTTTGGCCGCCAAGCTGTTGGGCAAAAAGGTCGTGTGCTGCGAGCAAAACGCCGTGCCGGGCTTGGCCAACCGATTGGCCGGGCGCTTTGCGGACGTTCGCCTGTGCGCCTATCCCGACGCTTGGGGCGGCGCCGAGGCGGTGGGCAATCCCGCCCGGGCCGAGTTTTTCGAGCTGCCATCCGCGCAAGAGCGCTTCGCGGGCCGCTCGGGCCCCTTGCGGCTTTTGGTCGTGGGCGGCTCGCAGGGGGCACAGCGCATCAACGAGACCCTGCCCCGGGCGTTGGCGGCCCTAAGCCCCGAGCGCAGGCCCGAGGTTTTCCACCAGTGCGGCAAGGGCAAGATGGAGTCGACCGAAAAGCTGTACGCCCAATTGGGCGTCGAGGCTCAATGCGTCGAGTTCGTCGACGAGATGGCAAAGCGTTTCGCGTGGGCCGATTTCGCGGTGTGCCGGGGCGGCTCGGGCACGCTGTTCGAGCTTGCCGGGGCGGGTTTGGGCGCCTTCGTGGTGCCGCTGCCCACGGCGGTGGACGACCACCAGACCAAAAACGCCGCGTCCTTTTGCAAGGCGGGGGCGGCGCGGATCATGGCGCAAGGCCCGGGCGACGTCGGGCAATGGGCGGGCATGATCGGCTCTTTGGATCGCGGCCAATGCTTGGCCATGGCGATCGCGGCCAAAAGCTTGGCCAAGCCCGACGCCGCCGCGACGGTCGCGCGGCGAGCCGAGGCGCTGCTGGGGCGGTGAGGCCGTCCCCGGGCGCCGGCTTGGGTTGGGGTTTCGGTTTCGGCTTCGGCTTCGGCTTGGGTTTTGGCCCGCGGCGCCCTTGGGGCGTTTTTTTTAACGATCGGCCTTCGCCGCCTAGGCGAAGGCCGAAGGCAAGATGCGAGGATGCGCGCCCGGATGGCGCGGGGAAGAGAAACGCACATGGATCCCGCAATGAAGGATCGGGTGAGGCACATACATTTCGTCGGCGTCGGCGGCGCCGGGATGTGCGGCATCGCCGAGGTGTTCCACAATTTGGGCTACGCCGTCACGGGCTCGGACATCGCGCGCGGCGTCGCCGTGCGCAGGCTCGAGCAGCTGGGCGTGAAGGTCTGCATCGGCCACGCCGCCCAAAACGCCCAAGGCGCGGACGCCTTGGTTTTTTCCAGCGCCGTGAAGGAGGGCAACCCCGAAATCGCCTGGGCGCGCGAAAACGGCGTGCCGACGATCCCCCGCGCCATGATGCTGGCCGAGCTCATGCGCTTTCAGGCGGGCATCGCGGTGGCGGGCACCCACGGCAAGACGACCACCACGAGCTTGGTCGCCTCGGTGCTGGCGGCGGCGAATTTCGACCCCACGTTCGTCATCGGCGGCAAGCTCAACGCCTCGGGCTCCAACGCCCGTTTGGGCAAGGGCAAGTACATCGTGGCCGAGGCCGACGAGTCCGACGCCTCGTTTTTGTGCCTCACGCCTTTGTTCTCGATCGTCACCAACATCGACGAAGACCACATGGACACCTACGGCCACAGCCGCGAGAAACTTGAAGGCGCGTTTGTGGACTTCATCCACCGGCTGCCTTTTTACGGCAAGGCCTTTTTGTGCGTCGACAGCCCCATGGTTCGGGCCATCCTGCCCAAATTGGGCAAGCCCTGCGCCACCTACAGCGTGCGCGATCCCGAGGCGGATCTGTTCGCCGACCGCATCGAGGCCAAGGGCGCCCGGATGCGCTTTCTCGCCCGCGTCAAAAGCAGGGAGCTTAGCTTCGGCGTGACGCTCAACATCCCGGGCCTGCACAACGTCGCCAACGCCTTGGCCGCGATTGGGGTCGCGATGGAGTGCGGCTGCACCATCCAAGCGATCCAAGACGGCCTGCGCGGCTTCGAGGGCGTGGGCCGGCGCTTCCAGCGCTACGGCGATCTGCCCTTGCCCGACGGCGGGGCGGCCATGGTCGTGGATGATTACGGCCACCACCCCAACGAGATGCGCGCCACCATCGCCGCCGCGCGCGCGGCGTTCCCCGGCCGGCGCCTGGTGCTGGCCTTCCAGCCGCACCGCTTCACGCGCACGCGCGATCTGTTCGACGATTTTGTCGACGTGCTCTCGACGGTGGATCAAACCGTTTTGGTCGACGTCTACCCCGCGGGCGAAAGCCCGATCGACGGGGCCGACTCCGCCGCCTTGGCCCGCGCCTTGGAGCAAAAGGGCGCGCCAGCGATTTACGCGGGCGACGTGGCCGACGCGCCCGGCAAGCTGTACGCGGCGCTGCGCGACGGCGACGTCGCGATCACGATGGGCGCGGGCAGCGTCGGGCGGGTGCCATCCGCGCTGTTTTCCTTGGCTAGGCTGCCCGACGGCGTCGCGGCCGAGGGCGCGTTGGGCGGCGACAGGGAGGCCGCGTGAGCGCCCCCGTCGCGGCGAAGGTCGCGGGCTTCGGCCCCATCGACCCCAAAAAGTACGGCAAAGTGGCCGTTTTGATGGGCGGCGTCTCCACCGAGCGCGACGTGTCGCTCGACAGCGGCGAGGCCGTGCGCAGGGCTTTGGCCGAGGAGGGCGTCGACGCCTTTGGCTTCGACACGGGCAAGCGGCCTTTGGTTGAGCTTGAGGCGCTCAAGCCCGATCTGTGCTTCATCGCCCTTCACGGCGGAGCGGGCGAAAACGGCGAGGTTCAGGCCGCCTTGGAGATGTTGGGCCTGCCCTACACGGGCTGCGGCCCCAAGGCGGCGCAGATCGCCATGGACAAGTACCTCACCAAGCTCGTGTGGAAAGACCGGGGCCTGCCCGCCCCCGATTTCGCCGTGTTGGGGCCGAAGAGCGATTTCGCGCAAATCGAGCGCGCGCTGGGCCTGCCGCTGTTCGTCAAGCCCGCATGCCAAGGCAGCTCCGTGGGCGTGGTCAAGTGCGATCGCCCGGGCGAGGCCAAAAGCGCTTGGGAGCGCTTGGCGCGCGAGTTTCCCGAGGATCGCATTTTGGCCGAGCGGGCGATTTCGGGATGCCTGGAGTACACCTGCGCCCTTTTGGACGGGGTGGAGCTGCCCTCGATCAAAATCGAGTACAGCTCGGAGTTTTTTGACTACGACGCGAAGTACAACGCGCCCGACACCCTCTACCGCTGCCCCTCGGGCTTGGGGGCGGATGAGGAAAGGGAGCTTCGGGCGCTGGCCCGCGAGGCTTTCGCCGCCGTCGGCGGGGAGAGCTGGGGGCGGGTGGATTTTCTGCGCGATGCCCAAGGCAAGTTTTGGCTGCTGGAGATCAACGCCTCGCCCGGCATGACCCTGCACAGCCTGGCGCCGCGCTCGGCCTCGGTCGCGGGCTTGGGCATGGGGGCGCTGTGCGCCGCCGTGCTTGACACGGCCGCGGCCAAGCGCCCCCGCTTGGGCTTGGGCTTGGGCTTGGGCTCGGTTTCGGGCTTCAGTTCGGGCTCGGGCCGTCCGGGGGTGTGAGCGCATGGATCGGGCAGGGCGCAGGCCAAGCTCCGCGGGCCGCGTCGCGGCGCTGTTCGCCGTCGCGGGCATGGTGGCGTTCTTTTGGGCATGGAATGCCGACGCCTTCAAAAATTTCGACAGCTGCGCGTCGCTGAAGCTGTTTTGCGTGCGCGACGTGACCTGCGAGGTGCGCGACGACGACGAGCGGCGGGTGTCGCCGGAGGATGTCGAGCGGGCCAAGGCTTCCTTGATCGGCAAGGGGGTGTTCTCGGCCGATTTGCTGCCCCGCGCCCAAGCCGCCTTCGAGAGCTTGGCGTGGGTGAAGAAAGCCGAGCTGGCCAAAGAGCAAAGCTTCACCGGGGTCAACTCGGTGCGCGTGACGCTTTATGCGCACAAGCCCCGCTTCAAGTGGGGCGACGGCTTCCTGCTCGACGCCGACGGCGAGGCCTATCCTCAGCCCGCGCCCGCCGGGGCCTTGGCGCATTTGATGGGGCCCGAGGGCGAGCGGCAAGAGCTCATGGGCGTCCACGCGCAGCTGCGCGAGGTGGCGCAAACCCGCGGTTTGGCGGTCACGGCGCTGCTGAAGACCTACGCCGACGATTGGGAGCTCACGCTGCGGCCCCTGCGCGGCGGCGACGGCGTTCCCGGCGCCGTCGCGCGCGGGCGCGAGGACGGGGCGATCTTGGTGCGCTTCGGCCGGAGCGATCCCGTCGCGTCTTTGGCGCTGCTGATGCGCGTGTGGGACAGCGACATTCGCCCCATCGCCGAGAGCGTCGATTACATCGACATGCGCTACCGCAACGGCTTTGCGCTCAAGACCTTGAGCCCGGAAGACCTGCAGCGGCGCGCCGCCGGGCTGTTGGAGCCCAACGAAAGCAAGCTGCTGGATTTTTACCGCCGGCAGCGAGACTGGAATCAAAGGCTGACGCGGCCTTTGGCCCGGGCCGAGGCGGAGGAGGCGCAAGGCGCGGCCCCCCTTGCGGCCCCGCAGGATCGTTGAAATTGGAAATGCCTTGGGCCGGAAACGCCCGGGTTTGACCGGGTTTGACCGGGTTGGATTGGGTTGGATTGGGTTGGATTGGGAGGGCGCTGCGTCGCCTTTTCGCGCCTCGCGTCGCTTGGCTAGCCAAGCCGTCGGGGCAATGATCATCGCGCGCCGGGTCCCGGCGCGCTCGGCGTCGGAGACGCGCAAGGGCTTGAAATCGGAAGATGCGGCAAAACAAGGCGAAAGCAGAAATCGTGTGCGCCGTGGATGTGGGATCATCCGGCGTGAAGGTCGCCTTGGGCAGGGGCGATGCGCAGGGCGGAGGCGACTTGGTCGCCGCCTTGGCGCTGCCTTTGCCCAAAAACGCCGTGGAGCGCGGCCGGGTGCGCGACGTGGGCGCCGCGGCGCGGGTCGTGGCCGACGCCTTGGACAAGGCGTCGCGCGACGACGAGGGCAAGACCCGATACGTGATCAACACCGTCTTGGCCGTGATTTCGGGCAATGTTTGCGACGCGACGCCGTGGGCGTCGACCAGCGAGCAAGGCTGGGGCAAGGTGGGGCCGCGCCGGCTGCGCGAGCTGAAGCTCAAGGCGATCTCGACGTGGGCCGAGGGGCGGGAGCCCGCCGTCGCCGCGCCGACGCTGGTGAGCGTGCTGTCGCAGGGCTTCAGCGAGGACGGGGCGGCAAGGCGCGCCCTGCGGCCCGAGGGTTGGGCGGCGGAGCGGCTGCGGCTGGACGCCTTGCGGGTGTTCGCCGACGGCGGCGCCTTGGAAAATCTGAGCCGCTGCCTGTATCTGGGCGGCGCGAGCTTGGGGGCGGTGAGCTTGGGCACGGCCGCCTCGTCCGAGGCGACTTTGAGCGCGGAGGACAAGGAGCTGGGCTGCGCCAGCATCGACGTGGGCGCGGACACCACCGACGTCGCGCTGTACTGCGACGGCGCATTGGCCGCGTGCAAAAGCTTTCCCTTCGGCGGCGACGATTTGGACAGAAGGCTCGCCGCCGAGTATTACATGAGCGACCGGGCGGCGTCGGCGATGAAGGTCGAGCATTTGTCCACCCGCGCCGCCGCCCGCCCGGATTGGGGCAGGCGGCTGCAGTACATTCGGGCCGACGGCTCGTTTGGGGAGTGCGAGGTCGCCGACGCCGTGGCGTTGGTCGACGATCTGTGCCGCTCCGCCTTGGCCGAGGTCAAGGCGTTCGCCGAGCGCGCCGCGGGCGACGCCCGGGCTTTGTCGCGCGGGCTGGTGCTCACGGGCGGCGGCTCGCAGCTGAAGGGCTTGGCGCAAACCGCGCAAAACGTTTTCGGCTTGCCCGCGCGCGCGGGCGCCTCGCCGCTCTGGGGCCGGGATGAGCGGGATCGCCCGGGCGCCGCGCGCGCGCCCGCCGCGCCGGGCGCGGCCCCTTTGGGCGCGCGCATCGTTTCCAAGGCGGCCTTGAGCCGCCTTCCGCCCGCGTTCGCGGCGGTCGTGGGGGCGGCGCGGCTGCGCCTTTCCCCCGACGGTTTGGTTATCTATTCGGGCGCCTAGGCGCCCGCGCAGGGCATGGCTTCATGAGCGAAATCGACGCAAGGACACGCGTGCTGGGGATCGACGTCGGCACGCGCACCGTGAAGGTGGCGCTGGCCGATATGGGCGGGGCGGGCATCCGCGTTTTGGGGCGCGACGAGAGCGAGCCCTTGGAGGATTGCTTCACCACCGGCGAGCTGCAAAACATGGATGCGGTCTCGGCGGCGGTGCGCCGCGCGGTGGAGGGGGCGTACCGCAGCGCCCAAACCGAGTTCAACCAAGACACCGACAGGGTCGTGGCGGGGGTGGCGGGGATCGGCGCCACCATGGAAAACGTGCGCGACACGTGGCCGCTGTATTCCAAGGTGGTGCGCCCCGAGGAGATGCGGGAGCTGCTGCGCTCGGCCGAGTGGGCCCGGGCCGACGAAGGCAAGATCATGTGGCACAACATCCTGCAAAAGTACCACGTGGACAAGACCGTCGTGCAAAACCCCTTGAATCTCTCGGGCTACAAGGTCGGGGTGGATTGCTGCCTGGTGTGGGGCGACAAGAAGATGCTGCAAGACACCTGGCGGCTGGTCGAGCAGGCGGGGGTCGTGCCCACCTCCATCGTGCACAAAGGCTTGGTGACCGCCGAGGCGGTGGCCAACCAGCATGAGAAGGCCGCGGGCTGCGTGGTGGTGGATATCGGCCACGAAACGACCTCGATCGTGGCCTACGCGGGCGGCTCCCCCATCGCCTTGACCTCCATCCCCATGGGCTCGGTGTATGTGACCGAGCGCATCGCCAATGTGCTGGGGGCGGCCCCGGGCGAAGAGGTGGAAAAGAAAAAAACGGACTTTTCCTGGTTCGGCCGCTCGATCGACGCGGCCGAGGGCGACGACATGAGCTATCTCGACGCCAACGGGGAGTACGCGGCGGTGGGGGCCCCGGCGCTGCGGGCGGCCATCCAGGAAATCATGTCGGTGCTGTTCGATCAAATCCGCATGGTGACCCTGCGCTGCGTTTTCGGCTTCGACGGGGCCTCGGCGGGGAGATTGGCGCTCGCGCCGCGGCTGGACCGCGACATGATCGTCGCCCACGAGCCGACCCAGAACGACGCGTCGGCCCTGTCCGTTTTCGACAATTTGGTTCTGTGCGGCAAGATGACCGAGCAAAAGGGCTTGAAGGAATGGGCGAGCGGCCGGTTCTTCAACGCTTCGGCCCGGCTGGGGCTCGCCCGCGTGGGCGCCTTGCCCGACCGCGACGCGGCGCGCTACGCCTCGGCGATGGGCATCTGCGAGTACGCCTTTCAAGACATGCGCAACGAGACGCCGATTCGGCTGAAGCTCGACCAAGAGCGGCTCAACCCTTGGGGGGAGCAGGTCGAGCCGCCTCGGCGCAGCTTTTGGGCCCGGCTGAAAAAATAGCATTCCGGACAAAGTCAGAGCAAGGCGCGCGGCTGCGCCCCGCGGCGATGGGCTTGGCGCAAGGGCCGCGCGGCCAATGTTGTATAATCGACAATGCGCCGTTGCGGTCGCGCGGCGGCGGGCGGCCGAGCCCGGGGAGGCGTTCGCGCGCGCCCACGAAACGAACAGGAGCGTTCGCATGGATCAGGATTTGCCTTTCGGCGTCGCCGAAACGCCCGACTACAAGGTGAACATCAAGGTCATCGGCTTGGGCGGCGGCGGCTGCAACGCCGTGAGCAACATGGTGGAGAAGCCCTTGGCCGGGGTCACGTACATCGCGGCCAACACCGACATGCAATCGCTCAAGCAATGCAAGGCGCCGCGGCACATTCGCTTGGGCGCGAAGCTCACCCGCGGCTTGGGGGCGGGGGCCAACCCCGAGGTCGGCAAAAACGCCGCCCAAGAATCGGCCGAGGAGATCGCGCGCGAGATCGAAGGCGCCGACATGCTGTTCATCACAACGGGCATGGGCGGCGGCACGGGCACGGGCGCGGCCCCCGTCGTGGCCGACATCGCCAAGGGCATGGACATCCTGACCGTGGCGGTGGTGACCCGGCCGTTTTCCTTGGAGGGCAAGCGCGTCGAGGTGGCCAAAAAGGGCATTGAGGAGCTGACCAAAAAGGTCGACGCCATCATCGTGCTGCCCAACGACAAGCTGCTGGAGCAAAACCCGGACGCGACCTTGGTGTCCGCGTTCAAGATGTCCGACAACGTGCTGACCCAGGCGGTGACGGGCATTTACGACATGGTGACCAGCCCGGGCTTGGTCAACGTGGACTTCGCCGACGTCTCGGCCGTGATGAACATCAAGGGCATGGCCATGATGGGCTCGGCCTCGTGCTCGGGCGAAAACCGCGCCATCCGCGCCACCGAGATGGCGATCACCAACCCCTACATGGACAACGTCACGCTCAAAGGCGCGATGGGCGTGGTGTTTTGCATCACCACGCACCCGGACAGCCTCAAGCTGTACGAGTTCGACCAAGTCAACAAGATCATCAACGAGCAGGTTCACCCCGACGCGTCGCGCAAAGGCGGCGTGGCGCAGGACCCCGGCATGAACATGGAAGACCTGCGCGTCACCATCATCGCCACCGACGTGCAGCTGAACTCCGACATCGAGGAAAAGGAGCGCTTGGAGGCCGAGGCCAAAGCCAAGGAAGAGGCCAAGGAGCGCGCCATCCGCGAGGAGGCCCGCAAGCTGGCCAAGGCCGAGGCCGAGGAGGCCGCGCGGGCCAAGGAGTCGCAGGATCTGGCGCGCGCCCAGGCCCAAGCCCAGGCCCAAGCTCAAGCGCAGCAGGCCCAAGCTTTGGCGCAGCAGGCCAACGCGCAAAGATTGGCCTCGGCCGCCCAATCGGCGCAGCAAAAGGCGGCCCAAGCTCAATCTCAGGCTCAGGATCAGGCGCAGATGCAGACGCCGACGCAGACGCAGACGCAAGACCGGCCCGCGCAGCGGCTCCGGGATCCGTCGAGCGACTCCGCCCCCATGGGCTTCAACGGCAGAGAGATCAGCTTCGACATCGCCCCCTCGGGGCCGGCGCCTGAGGAGAAGATCGACGGGACGATCGTTTCGTCGCGCTACCGCAAGTCCTACGATTCCCCGTCGCGCCGCCGCGCCGTGGATTTCAACGATCCCGAGGGCGTGCAAAGCTTCCGCGAAAGCGTGACCAACTACAAGCGCCCCGCGGAGTGAAAGGCGCGGGCCGAATCCCGGGAAGCATGCGGGCGCGCCGAGGCGCGCCCGTCGCTTGCTTGGGCGATTCGGCCCGCCGTTTTTGAAACGCAATCCATTGACATGGGCCGGCCGCTTTGCGGCCGACCGAGGGCGGGCGATCCGCGCGCGCCTTGGCGCGGCGCCCGGCCAAGGAAAACCAAGGAAAACCATCGCATGAAGCATTTTTCCGTCGCCGCGGCGGCTTTGGCCGCCGGCTGCGCGCTGTGTTCGTCCTGCACCAACGCCCAAGAGCGCGCGCCGGACGGCAAAGCCCCCGCCGCCTCGGAGGCGCAAGCGTCCCCCGCGAAAGGGCGGGCCGAGGGCAAAGCCCCCGGGGCCAACGTCGTTGAGCGCGGCGGCGTCGATTTTTCCGGGGTCAAGGGATTGGAGGGGTTCGCCCAAGAGGCCGCGCCCGAGGCCAAGGCCAAAGCCAAGGAGGCGGTCGCGGCCTTGTTGGGCGACGACCGGGATTTGGGCTTGAAGGCCATTTTGCGCACCCCCGTCGATGGCGTGACCTTGGTGGTGTTCGACAACAACCAGCCGTTGTGGGTGGCGTCGGATGGAAGGCACATCATCACGGGCGAAATGATCGACGTGCAAAACAAGCGCAACCTCAGCGCCGCCATCGACGCGCAGCTGAACAAGGTCGACTTGTCGGCGCTGAACCCCAAAAACGCGATCAAGGAGGTGTACGGGAACGGCAAGCGCGTTTTGCATATCTTGGCCGACCCGGACTGCTATTACTGCCGCGTCTTGGAAAGGGATTTGCTCAAAAATGCGCAAAACGTGACCGTCTACACCCATTTGATGGGATTGGAGGAGTTGCATCCGGACGCCTTGCGCCGCGCGACTCAGATCATGTGCCAAAAGGATCCCGTCAAGGCTTGGCGCAAGTGGATGACGTCCAATGGCGGCGATTTCTCCGATTCCGTGCCCCCCGTCGCGGATTGCCCCAATCCCGTGGCGGCCAACCAACGCCTCAGCGGCGAGTTGGGGATCAGCGGCACGCCCACGCTGATTTTGGCGGACGGCCGCAGGATCGGCGGGCTGTTGCCGTGGAAGGAGCTCGACGCCGCCCTCGACGAGGCCGAGCTCGCGGCGTCCAAGGCCGCGGGCAAAGGCCGCTGACCGACTGCGGCCCGCCTGCGCTTCGCCGCCGCCGCGGCTTGCGCAAAAGAAACCCCGCTCGGGGTTTCTTTTCTTTTCCCGCCTTGGCGCCTCATTGGCCGAGGCCCAACCAAACTCAATCAGCCTTAATAAAAGAAGGCCAAAATAAGGGTCGGATTCGGCTTCGTTGAACGCAAGCGAAGCCCGCAAACAAGGAGAGCGCAATGTCAACGGCGGCGAAACCCTTCAAACTGTTCGCGCTCGCGGCCACCCTGGCCGCGGGCCTAGCCTGCTCGGGAGCGGCCATGGCCGAGGGATTGAACTACAACACGGCGCGCATCGACGCCCAAGCCTCGCAGGAGGTCGCCCGCGACCGCGTTCGGCTGATTCTGACGGCGCGCGAGCGCAACCGCGATCGGCAAAAGGCGGCCGACGCCGTGACGCGCGCCTGCAACAAGATTTTTGAGGCCGGGCGCAAGGAAAAGGACGTGCGCGTGTCCTTGACCGGCCGCTACGCGCATCCCGAGGGCGGCTATTCCTTCAAAAGCTCCGAGCAGTGGGTCGATCAAGCGACCATTTTGGTCGAGGGGGCGGATGCGGGGAAGGTTTTCGCCTTCGCCGCGGCCAACCAGTCCCTTGCGAGCATCCAAGACGTCACGTTTGACGTGTCCGACGCGACCAAGGCGAAAATGGAGGAAAAGCTGATGGATCAGCTCATCTCCAATTTCGAGTCCAAGGCCAATTTCATCGCCAAGCGCATGGGCGCGAAGTCCTACAAGATCGTCAACATGGATTTCTCCGACTCCGCGCGCGAGGAGGGGCCGAGAAACTACATGAACTTCTCCATGGACGCCGTTTCGGCCAAAGCCGAGGCGGCGCCCGCGATGGCGCCCGAGGCGGGCTCGCAAAAGCTCACCATGACGATGACGGGCGTGATTCAGCTGCAATGACGCCCGCGCGGCTCCGAGCGCGCCCGGCGCCGCATCCGGATTCTTGCGCCTTTGTCTTGGGCTTGCGGCGCTCGGCCGCTTTGGGCCCGGGGAGATCGCCATGAAACGTCGCGGCCTTTGCGGCCAACCCAAACCATCCGAAAAATTCGGCAAGAACGGCAGGAACGGCAGGAACGGCAAAACGGCCCGGGCCGGCGCCGGGGCTGCGGCGGGCGCCGCTTGGGCGTCGATTTGCGCCGCCTGTTGGCTGGCGCTCGCGCCCGCCGCCGCGTCGGCGGAGCCCAACGGCGCGCCATGCGGGGCGGATCGCTTCGAGATCGCGACGCTGTCCGAATCGGTCGCCCGCGAGGTGCCCAACGACGAGGTCACGATTGTTCTGACGGCGTTGGAAACCGACAAGGACCGCCGCGCCTCGGCCGACGCCGCGGCCAAGGCGGCCAACGCCGTGACGGCTTTGGCCAAGTCCTACCCCGAGGGCCGGCTGACGCTGGCCTCGCGCTCGACCTCGCCGATTTACGATTGGGATGAGACGAAAAAACGCAACAAGCGCGAGCCCTCCGCTTGGGAAAGCCGGGTCGAGCTGACGTTCAAAAGCTCCGACGCGCAGCGGGCGTTTGAGTTCGCGGACCGGGCGCAAGACAGCGTTTCGGTTTCGGGCGTGAGCTTTGGCCTGTCGGACAAGTCCAAGGAGAGGATCAAAAAAGGGATGCTCCAAGAGCTCACCGCCGCGTTTCGGGCCAAGGCCAAGGCGTTGGCCGAGGGCTTTGGCTTCGCCGGTTACCGCATCGTCGAGGTCAATCTGTCCGAGAGCTTCGCGGCCGGATCGCGGCCGCGGCTTTACGGCGCCCCCGCGGCCATGGCCCGGACGGGCGGCGGCGCCTCGATGGACGTGGATGAAAGCATGACCGGTTTGCGCTCGGTTTCGATGAGCATGAGCGGGTCGGTGCAGTTTCGCCGCTGATTCTCGGCGCCAAACGCCGCCCCGCCTCCCGGGCGGCGCGGCCGCGAAATTGGGCGCGTCGGGGGCGCCCGCCGGTCCAAGCGGCTTCTCGATGCGATTCTCGAGTGAGGATCGCATTTTTTTTCAGAATGCGGGGATTTTTCCAAGCTTGCAAAACAGGGCGGGATGGGCCTGAGCCGGGCGATTCGATCGGACATGAGGCCATTGGGCATTGGCATTGGCATTGGGCGTTCGGCCGCCCGGCGGTCGACATTCGCGCCAACCTGCTGGGGTGGCGCGCTCCAGCCTTCAACGCCGATCCCCGAATACGAACCTTCCGTTGAACCTTCCGCCGAGCCGCCGCGCCCGCGCCTCTATTCGCGCGCGGCTTGCCAAGCCTCGCGCAGCGCCTTGCTGCGCTTGAACATGTCTTTGAGCGCTGCTTTGTCGCCCGTTCGAAGCGCGCCGCGCAAGGCGCCCAGCGTCTGCGCGTAGCCGTCGATCAGGCCGATCAGCGCGTCGGCGTTGGCGGCGGAAATGTCCGCCCACATGTCGGGGCTGCTTTGGGCGATGCGGGTGAAGTCGCGAAAACCGGTGCCCGCGAGCTCCAGCAGGTCGTTTTTGTCCGGCGTTTGGTCGAGCATGTCGACGTAGGCGAAACTCAGCAAATGGGGCAGGTGGCTCACGCAGGCGAGCGCCGCGTCGTGCTCTTGCGCATCCATGGCCAAGGTCGAGGCGCCCGCCGCGCGCCACATGGCTTCGACGGCCGCGAAGGCCGCCGCGTCTTGGCCCTCGTGGCGGCACAGGATCGTCTTTTTGCCCTCGAACAGGCCAAAGCGCGCCGCGCCCGCGCCGCTGCGGTCGGATCCCGCGATGGGGTGGGCCGCGACGCAGCGCGGGTAGAACCCGGGCATGCGCCGCTTGAATTGGCTCAACGTCAGGCGCTTGGCCGAACCCACGTCGGTCAGGATCGCCGACCCCTCCAAACCGCGCAGCAGCGGCTCGCAGGCCGCCATCAAGCTCTCCATGGCGCCCAAGGGCGTGGCGAACACCACGACGTCGCATTCGCGCAGCTCTTCTCCGGGCCGAGTCAGCGCCCGATCGATGACCCCGCGCTCCAGCGCCAGCTCCAAATTGGCCTCGGAGGCGTCCACGCCCAAGACCTCAAGACCCTTGAGCTTTCTTTTCAAATCCAGCGCCAAGGAGCCGCCGATCAGGCCCACGCCGAGAATGCCGATGCGACGCATTGTGTCCATGATTCTCCGCGCCCCGTCTCCTGCCGAATCCGGCGATCTTGGCCGGGCTGCGGCTTGGCCAAGCGAAAAAGACAAAATGCGATCCGACGATGACGCCCGGGCAAAGCCCGCGACGGCAGGGTTCTCGCCGGCGCTTGAAAAAGCGGCGCCGAGGCTTGGGGATTTTAGCCCGGTTGCGCCGCCTGCGCGGTCGGCCGGCCCCTCTCTTTTTTTCCATCAAAAGCAGAAAACGCGCCCGCCCGCGCGCTCGCCCGCGCCCGGTCAAGTTGGATTCGTTGCCTCAAAAGCCCAAGCGCTGGCAAAGGGTGCTGACCACGCCCGCGCGGTTGAGGGTGTAAAAGTGCAGTCCCGGGGCCCCCAAGGCGATCAGCCTTTCGCACATGCGCGCGGCGACGTCCAGTCCCAACGCCTTGATCGACGCCGTGTCGTCCGCGTAGCCTTGCAGCTTGAGCCTCAGCCAGCGGGGGATCTCCGCGCCGCAGCTTTCGGAAAAGCGCATGAGCTTGCCGAAGCCCGTGATGGGCATGACGCCGGGGTAGATGGGGATGTTCACGCCCAAAGCGGCGGCGTCCTCGACAAAGCGCTCGTAGGCGTCGGTGTTGTAAAAGTATTGCGTGATCGCCGCGTCGGCCCCCGCGGCGCATTTGCGGGCGAAGTGAACCAAATCGTCGCGGGCGCTGCGCGCCTGCGGGTGCACCTCGGGATGCGCGGCGACGTAAATTCGGAAATGGTCGCCGTGGCGCTCGCGGATAAACGCCACGAACTCGTCGGCGTGCGCGAAATCCCCGGGGTCGCCCAACCACATGCCGGATGGGACGTCGCCGCGCAGCGCCACCAGACGTTTGACCCCCATGGCCTTGTAGCGGTCGATCATGCCCGCCAAATCGTTTTTGGGCGTGCCGATGCAGGAAATGTGCGGCGCGACGTTGTGGCCTTCGGCCAAGGCGTCGCTCACGGCCTCGAGCGTGCCGTCGCGCGTGAGCCCGCCCGCGCCGTAGGTGCAGGAGACGAAATCGGGATGGAATTGCTTGAGTTGCTCGCGCGCCAAACGCTGTTTTTCGCGGCTGTCCGGCGTTCGGGTGGGAAAGAACTCGAAACTGAGTTTGACTTTTCTGCTCATGGGCTCTGAGTCTCCGATCGAAGTCTGAGGCCGCCCGCGCGCCCGGAGGCGTCATTCCCGCTCCGGCTTGCGGCCTTGGATTCTTTTTTCTTTGCGGCGCTGCGGAATGCGGCGGGCGTCGAGGAAGGGTTCGCCGGGCGTCGTGAGCCGCGCGCCGGGCGCGGGCTTCCGGCGGGGCGCGAGGCCCGGGGCGAGGACAGGTCGAATGGAAAAAAAAACGGTTGGGCCGATTAAGCTCGGAGCGGGATCGGTTTGGCGAACCCAAGGCCGCCCGCGCGCTTTGAAAGCCCGGGGCCGAGCCCGGAGCGCGCCGCGGCGGGCGAAGGTCGATATGTTAAAATGCCGCCCGATTTCGGCGGCCCCTGTCTTTGCGGCCGTCGCTTTTTTTGCGGCCGCGCCGCCTCGGCAGGCAGCGAGGCGCGCGCAGACGCCCGAGCGCTTGGCGGCCAACCCGCCGCGCGATCGGGCCGGGAGTTTGAGCGAATGTCTGAACAAAAACGCCGCATCTTGATGACGACCGCTTTGCCGTACGCCAACGGCGACATCCATTTGGGCCACGTGGTCGAGCACATTCAAGCCGACATGTGGGCGCGCTTCCAAAGGCTGCGCGGCAACGACTGCCGCTTCGTTTGCGCCGACGACACGCATGGCACGCCCGTGATGCTGGCCGCGCAAAAGGCGGGCGTCGCGCCCGAGCAAATGATCGAGTGCACCCGCAAGCGCCACGTGGAAGACCTCACGGCCTTCGGGGTGGCGTACGACAATTATTACACAACCCATTCGCGGGAAAACAAAGAGCTGTCCGCCAAGCTGTATCTGGAGCTCAAAAAGAAGGGCATGATCGAGCGCCGGTCGATCAAGCAGCTGTATGACCCCGAAAAACAAATGTTTCTTTCCGACCGCTTCGTCAAAGGAACCTGCCCCCGGTGCAAGGCCGAGGGGCAGTACGGCGACAACTGCGATCATTGCGGCGCCACCTACAAGCCAACGGAGCTGATCGACCCGCGCTCGGCCATTTCCGGCGCGACGCCGGAGCTGCGCGAGTCGGAGCATCTGTTTTTCAGGCTCTCCGCCTGCGAGGCTTTCCTGCGCGAGTGGATGAACGGCGAGGAGACCTTGGCCGACGGCACAAAAGCCAAGCGCCTGCAGCCCGAGTCGCTCAACAAGATGTCCGAGTGGCTGGGCTCGCTCACCGATTGGGACATTTCGCGCGACGCCCCGTACTTCGGCTTCCCCATCCCCGAGGAGGAAGACAAGTACTTTTACGTGTGGCTCGACGCCCCCGTGGGCTATTTCGCGTCGTTCAAAAATTTCTGCGAGCGCTCCGGCCTCGATTACGAGGAATACATCCGCAAGGGCTCCCCCTGCGAGATGGTTCATTTCGTGGGCAAGGACATTTTGTACTTCCACTCGCTGTTTTGGCCCGCGATGCTGAACGCCGCGGGCCTGCGCGCCCCCACGGGCGTGTTCGCGCACGGCTTTTTGACGCTCAACGGCCAAAAGATGTCCAAGTCCAAGGGCACGTTCATCACCGCCCGCGCCTATCGCGACAGCGGCCTGGATCCCGAGTGTCTGCGCTACTACTTCGCATCCAAGCTCAACGGCACGAGCGAGGACATCGACCTGAACCTCGAGGATTTCGTCGCCCGCTTCAACAGCGACATTGTGGGCAAATACCTCAACATCGCCTCGCGCTCGGCCCCCTTCTTGGTCAAGCGCTTCGGCGGCAAGACCGCCGACGTTTCCTCCAGCGGCTTGGTCATGACGCTGCGCAACTCCGCGAACCTCATCGCGGGCTACTTCGAAAAGCGCGACACCTCCAAGGCGATCAAGGAGATCATGGCGTTGGCCGACATGGTCAACGAGTACGCGGACATGATGAAGCCTTGGGAGCTGGCCAAGGATGAAAGCAAGGCCGAGGAGCTGGCCGAGGCATGCAGCGTTTTGATCGAGTGCTTCCGCATCCTCACGATTTACCTTTCCCCCGTCATGCCCAAGCTCGCAAAGAACGCCCGGCTCTTCCTCAACGTCGAGAGCTTGGATTGGGGCGCCCTGCGCGCCCCGTTGGCCCCGGGCCACGAGATTTTGCCTTACAAGCACCTGATGGGCCGCATTGACCCCAAGGCCGCGCGCGCCTTGGTGTCCGCGCCCGCCGCCGATTCCGGATCGGCCCAAGGCGGCAAGAAGGGCCAAGGCGCCCCGGCCAAAGAGGCCAAAGCGGCCAAAGCGGCGGCGCAGGCGGGGCAAGCCGACCAAGAAGGGGCGGGCCAAGCGGAAAACTGCACGATCGACGATTTCGCCAAGCTGGATTTGCGCGTCGCGAAGGTTTTGGCCTGCGAGGCGGTGCCGGGCAGCAAGAAGCTGCTGAAGTTTGACTTGGACATGGGCGAAACGCGCCGCACGGTGTTTTCGGGGATCAAAGGCAGTTACGGCGAGCCCGAGAAGCTCGTCGGCGGCCTCGTGATCGTTTTGGCCAACCTCAAGCCTCGGCGCATGGCGGATTTCGGCTATTCGCAGGGCATGATCCTCTCCGCGGCGGGCGAGGATGGCGGCTTGTTTTTGCTGCGCGCCGACGACGGGGCCGCGCCCGGGATGCGGG
>CAJPTP010000005.1 GCA_905373555.1 uncultured Francisella sp.
CACACACAAAAAAGCGGGCCCGCGCGGCTCGCTTTTTTTTTTGGTTCCGCGCCGAGGCGCGGCGAAACGATCGACGGCCGGGGCGAAGCCAAAGCGCGCTTTTTTAACTCAAGGCAAACCCCGGATCCGCCCCCGGGCCGCCGACTTGCTACAATAGGGCTTCGCGGGCGCCGCTGTTGGCGCCGCGCGTCAAGGAATGCGCCATGCTCGAAACCCAAAACGCCACGCCCGAGGAAATCGAGGCCAACATCAAGACTCAAGCCGCCTTGCGCGCCTCGCGCCGCAAGGCCGAGGGCGAAAAGGCGATCGAAGTCGACCCCGCCGATCTGCCCTTGGTCTGCCCGCCCGCCGACACGCCCGTCACGCTAAGGCACCCGCGCGTGTTTTTGGCGATTCAGGACGACGCGGACTTCGAGTGCCCCTACTGCGGGCGCGTGTACAGGCTCAAAGGCCGCCGCCCCGTCCATTCTTTCGCTTAAGCCGGAACCGCGCCGCGCGCCTGCGCCCGCGCCCTTTGCGGCGCGGTTTTGTTTTCCCCCTTCCTTTTGCGGCGCGCCGCCTCCCTTCCAGCCTCCCTTCCCGTCCGCCCGGGCGCGCCCAAGCTCGAGCCCAAATCGACGCCCCGCGCCAAATCGGCAACCGCTTTGTTTATAATCTGCGCGTTCGAGGCCCCGCATCCGGGGTCGGCGAACGACGAACCGCCGCCTTTGCGAAGGGGAAAAACGTGCAAAACGACAACGCCAACGTGCGCCATGAGCGCCTGATCATCGTGGGCTCGGGGCCCGCGGGGTATACGGCGGCCGTTTACGCGGCCAGAGCGGGGCTCAAGCCCGTCGTGGTGACGGGCATGGAGCCGGGCGGGCAGCTCACGACCACATCCGACGTGGAAAACTGGCCCGCCGACCCGCAGGGGGTCATGGGCCCGGAGCTGATGGAGCGGTTCAAGGCGCACGCCGAGCGCTTCGGCGCCGAAATCGTGTTCGACTGCATCGAGCAAGCCGATCTGAAAAACCGCCCGTTTCGGCTGCGCGGCTCCTCGGCGCTGTACTTGGCCGACTGCGTGATCGTCGCGACGGGGGCGTCGGCCAAATATTTGGGGATCAAGGGCGAAAGCGAGCTGCGCGGCCGAGGCGTCTCCGCCTGCGCCACCTGCGACGGCTTTTTCTACAAAAACAAGCCCGCGGCCGTGATCGGCGGGGGCAACACCGCCGCGCAGGAGGCGCTGTACTTGGCCAACCTGTGCTCCAAGGTCTATCTCGTGCACCGGCGCGACGCGTTTCGCTGCGAAAGGATCATGGTCAAGCAGCTGGACGAAAAGCGCGACGAGGGCAAGATAGAATACGTCCTCAACGCGACCCCGGAGGAGGTGCTGGGCGACGCCAAAGGCGTGACGGGGCTGAAGGTGAGGCTTCAAGACGGCTCGATGCGCGACCTGCCCGTCGACGGCGTGTTCGTCGCGATCGGCCACAAGCCCAACTCCGACGTTTTCGCGGGCCAGCTTGAGCTGGACGGCGCGGGCTACATCGTCACCCAAAAAGGCCGGGGCGCCGACGCGGGCCGCACCAGCGTCGAGGGCGTGTACGCTGCGGGCGACGTGCAAGACCCGATTTACAGGCAGGCCATCACCAGCGCCGCCGCGGGCTGCCAAGCGGCGCTCGACGCCGAGCGGTGGCTGGCGAAGCAAAAGAGCTAGCCCGGTTCCCCGCGGCTCGAGGATCTTGGGCCGAGGGCGCCCAATGGCGCCAAGCCTGCGCGCCAAGCCTGCGCGCCAAGCCGGCGCGCCCGCCGCCCGGTTGCGGTTTTTCATTTCGATTGCTTTTTTTCGATCGCTCTTTCATAGGGGGCCGCGCATGCGCTTTGCCTTCCCTTCCGGCACATTCAAAGGGTTGAACGCCAACGCGACAATCTTCGCGCTGGTGTGCCTGGCGCACGCCTTGGGCCTGTACGGCTTGGCCCATGTCCAACCCACGCCCAAACCCGAGCCGCAGCCGCGCTACATCCAAGTGGTCGACTTGAGCCGCCTTGCCCCAAGCGCCCCCAAGCGGCTCGAACCCGAACCCGAGCCCAAGGTTGAGCCCGAGACGCCCAAGCCGCAGCCCAAACCCAAACCCAAATCGCAACCCAAGCCCAAGGCGCCGAAGCTGGCCCAACCCAAGCCTTTGCCCCCGCCGCCTCCGCGGCCTTTGCCGCCTCCGCCTCCGCGGCCCATGGCTCCGCCGCCCCAATTCACGCCGCCGCCCCGATTCGCGCCGATCCCGCCGCCCGAACCCATGGCTCCGCCGCCCATGGCGCCGCTCATGTTCCCCGCTCCGGCTGCGCCGGTTCAGTCTCCGCCCGCGCCCGCGCCGGTTTTCGAGCCCCAACCCATGCCCGAGCCGGCGAGCGCGCCCGGCGCCGGCCCAACCGAGGCCGCTTCGGGGCAAAACGCCGCGCCGGCGGAGGACGAAGGGCCGATCGTGCCCGCGTCGCACATCGGCGACTATTTGAACAACCCCAAACCCGCGTACCCCCCCGAATCGGTCGCCCGCCAAGAGCAGGGCTCGGTGCGCCTGCGCGTCACGGTCGAGCCCAACGGCAAGCCCAGCAACGTGCGGATCGTGCGCTCCAGCGGCTACGTCCGGCTTGATCGGGCGGCCAAGGCCGCGGTCGAGCGCTCTTGGACGTTCAAGCCCGCCACGCGCGGGGGCAGACCGATTCGTTTCGAATACGTCTTCGCGATCAAATTCTCGCTGCAAGACATTTGAGGGCGCAAAGCCAACGCGCCGCGATCTTTGAACGGAAGGACGAGCATCGTCATGCAACTGTCGCACTACCTAAGCAACGGGGATCCCATCCTGATTTCCGCCTTGGCCGTTTTGCTGGCCATGAGCGTCATGTCTTGGTACATCATCGCCGCCCGCTCGATCGGGATTTGGAGGGCCAAACGCGCCAACGCCAGCTTCGTCGACGCCTTCTGGGGTTCGCCCAATTTGGATGAGGCTCTGGGCTCAACCTCGGATTTGTCGGGGCCGCTGGCCCAAACCACGCGGCTGACCAAAAAATCCTACGACCGCTACCGCGAGCAAAGCTACGCGACGCTGCGCGATTCGATCCCCTTGGACTCCTATCTCACGCGCAACATCCGGCATAACCTCGCGCGCGCCCTGCGGCCCTACGACTCGGGGCTCTCGGCCTTGGCGTCGATCGGGGCGACCTCGCCCTTTGTCGGTCTGTTTGGCACGGTGTGGGGCATCAACCACGCCCTGATCAACATCTCCAACATGGGCCAAGTCACCTTGGCGGTGGTCTCGGGCCCCATCGGAGAGGCGCTGACCGCGACCGCCTTCGGCCTGTTCGTCGCGATCCCCGCCGTGCTGGGCTACAACGCTTTGGATCGAGCCAACAAGAATTTGGCGCGCGACGCGGGCAATTTTGCGCACGACCTGCACGCCCAGTTCGTCAACGAAGGCAAAAAGGCATAAGCATGGATGAGGATCCCTTCGACCCCTACGGCGACGACAGGCGCACCCTGTCGGACATCAACGTCACGCCCCTGGTGGACGTCATGCTCGTGCTGCTGATCGTCTTCATGATCACGATGCCCGTGCTGACCCACACCGTGCCGCTGCAGCTGCCTTCGGCCGCGAGCGACGACGCGGCGCAGGAGAAAAAGGAGCCGCTGCGCCTGTCCATCGACGCCAACGGCGATTACTTCATGGGCGGGCAACGCATGGGTTTGGGCGACGTCGCGGCGCGGCTGCGCGCCGAAAAAGCCGGCAACCCCGACCCCACGCTCGCCATTTCCGCAGACAAGGCGGTCGCCTACGAGCGCGTCGCCGACGCTTTGGGCGTCGCGCAAAACGCGGGCGTCTTCAAAATCGGCTTCATCACCGAGATCAAGGACGGGGAAGGCCCTGCGCTCACGACGCTGTCCTTGGGGCCCAACGAAGCGGGCGACGGCCAAGCCTTGGGGCTGGGCGCGCAAGGCGCCTCAAGCCCCAAGGCCGAAGCCGAAGCGCCCGCCCCGAGCGTCCAGGACTCCCCGGCCGAAGCGGCGCCGAAACCCCATCCCGCCTCGTCCTCGGCCGACGCCGCCGGCAAAGCGGCGCCGTCCCCCGCCAAGGGCGCCGAGCCGCCGCCCAGGGTGGGGCGCAAGTAAAGCTTGGGCGCCCGCCTCGGCCGCGCACAAGCCACGCCACAAAAAAAAAGAGAGCCCAAGCGGCTCTCTTTTTTGCGTTGCGCATCCCGCGCGGGATCCCGGGGGCCGCCCGAGCCCTATTTCCCGGACACGGCGGTTTTGGTGGCCCCGCCGTGTTGGGTCACGCGCGGCCGGCACTTGATTTTGACGGCGCCTTTGGAAAACGCCTCGTCCGACGCCTCGCGCGCCCACACATAGGCATCGCCCGGGCCAAGCCGGCTCATGCTCTCCGGGGTCAAATTGCGCAAAGGCGCATTCACCCCTTGAATGTGCTTGAGCCACGCGGGCGAATTGAATTTATGCATGACGATTTCCGAGGACAGCTCGATCAGCTTCGGCGGCACCGAGGGGGGATCTTGCGATGCGACCAAGACGCTGGTGCCCTTGTGGCGCATTTCCCTCACCACCTCAACCAAGCTCTCGATCAATTCCTTGTTTCCGATGTACTTGTGGGCCTCGTCGAACACCACCAGCTTGTTGAAGCTCGCTCCTTTGAACGTCGCCTCCGAGAAAATCTGCAGCATCGTCACGAACAAGCCCAACGCCTCATCCTTCTCAATGAGCTCGTCGCGCAAATCCACCACAAGCAACCGCCCCGGGCGAATCAAATCTTGCAGCCGTTGGCTGTCGTCGACATACTCCCCCGCAAAATCCAGACGCGTTTTGGCCAAGTTTTTTTGCTGCTCGCCCAAGCCCGACGTCTCAATCCCTTGGCGCAAATTCGCCAACGTCAAATCGTCTCCCAACGATCTCATAAGGGAATTGATTGTTTTCATGTAAAGGTTGGTGCTGTCCACCGCCCCCATCAGAAATTTCCAATGTCCGACTTTCAGCTCCGAGGAGGAAAAAGCGATGGGCCGAACCGAGACGCCCGGATTTTCGGCTTGAACCCTTTCCCTCTTGCTCTTCGGCGTCAGAATCAAAATGTCTTTCAGCGCTTGCGGGCCGGCCCCGTAGCGGCGCCGCAGCAGCTCGATCTCCTTGGGAACCGAGTTGGCGCGCGCCATCGAGGTGAACTCCGGCGCGTAGTCCAACGTTTGGCTGTAATGGAAAAGCACCGCGGCCAAAGGGCTGGGCAGAGCGTTGACGCGGGGGATCGGCTCCAGCGCCATCTCGATGATGCTGCCCAGCGTGTAGCTTTTGCCCGCGCCTTGGACGCCGAACAGGCTGATGGTATGGGCGCCGTTGAGATCCAAAGCGACCTTTTGTCCGTCGCGCTCCCCCAACAGGCCGTATTGCGGGGTGGACGCGGCCGCCCCCAACATGACCCCGTAAGGGGGCGCGTCCAAAGCCGGGTTCGGCTCCTGCGCCGGCTTCGACACAGGCGCAAGCTCAGGCTCAGGAGCGGATTCAGGCTCTGATTCAGGCTCAGGCCCGGATTCAGACTCGGATTCGGGCTCAGGAGCGGAGTCGGACTCAGGAGCCCGCGGCGACGGGCTTGTTTCCGAGGGCGCCCCCTTTGCTTCGGCGCCATCGGAATCGAGCGGCTTGGAAACCAACCGGATCAAGTCGTCGAAATCGAACGACGCGCACAGCGCGCGGACGCGCGCGTCGGTCCGATCCGCCTCCCGCGGCGCTTCCGGCGCGCCCGCGCGGTTGCCGGGCGACGCGCCGACGCCGGACGCCTCGCCCTCTTGGTCGGGGTTGGAGTTTGAGAAGGCCGAGCTCGAAATTGCCGGCTCGGAGCGTTTTGGCATGAAACGCGCCCCGTCCGATTCGCCTTGCTCATCGCGGGCGGACAAATCCGTTCCATCTCGCCCCGGGTTCTCGACGAGGCCGCACGCCATTCGGTCGGCCAAGTCGGCCCAGCTTTTCGGAACGCCCCCGTCGGATCCGCCGCCCACGGCGTCGCTCGCCTCAACCGCCCGCGGAGCCGGGTTTGTTTCCGGCCGCAGCCCAGCCGCATCGGCGGGCGGCGAATTGGACGGCCCGGAAGCCGGCCGGCCCAAGCCGACGAAGCCCACCTCGCCGATGGGCGCGGTCTCGCGGTCCTCCGGAGCGGGCCGGAGGCCGGGCGCCTCAAGACCTTGGCCGCCGCCGTGGATGTGGATCTCGAGAGGAACGCAAACGGACACCGACGGCGCGGCGGCGCCGCGATCCGCCCCCAAGCTCCGCGGCTGGGGCGCGCCGTCGCGAGACGCCATGCCCAAGGCAGACGCGGGCTGAACCGCGGCGTCGCCTGTTTCTTTCTTGGGCGCAAAAACATCCGCCTGTTCCTCGGGCTCGCGCGGCGTCTCGATCTTGACCCTGTCGGCCCAAGAAAGCGAATCGGGGGCGGACTTGAAATCGTCGGAATGTTCGGCTGACTCGCCCCGCGAATCCAAGGCGCCCGCCGCATGGCCGGATCCGGCCGACCCCCGCGCCCAACCCCGATCGTCGCGAGATTGAAGCCCGGATCCGCCCGAAGGCGCATTCGTTTCGTCGTTGTCGTCACTCCCGGGCGCCGAAACGGCGCCCGATGCGCCCGGCGCAAAGCCAAGGCCCGCCAACTCCCAAGCCAAGCCCAAATCGTCGAGGGGATGAGGCCCGGGGCCGCCCGAGGGCGCGCGGGTCTCGGCGGCGTGGATCGCGCCGCCCGCGCCCCGCGCTTTTTCCCGTTTGTCTCGCAAAGCCGCGCCGGACGCCGCCGCAGACCTTCCTTCTTCGCCGCGGGGCGGCTCAAGGGGAGGCGTCTCGCGAACGCGCTCGGGGGCGATGAAAACGGCTTGGCTGAGTTTCGGCACCGAGGCGAGGGGCGGCCTGGGGGCTCCGGCCTCTTCCGCGCCGGGCGATGGGGAACCGGCGGGCGCGCAGGAGGGGACGGGAACAGAGGCGGAGGCGGGGCCGACCGCGCGCCCGTGGGCTTCGACCGATGCGCCCGCCCCCGCGCCCTCACCCGCGCCCAAGAACGCATCCGAAACCCGGGACGGGCTGTCCATCAAAGCGCGAATGACGTCCATGCCGATGCGGTGGTACTCGATCCCGACCTCGTTTTCGGGGGATTCCGTCTTTTCCCGGTCGAAATCGAACACCAAGGCGCAGCTCCGAAAACTCAGGGCGTAGCCGTCTTCCAGCGTGTCGATCAAACCTTGGGCCTCGAGCGCGGCGGCGTCGTCGAAAATGCCGTAGCGCCGGGCGCGCTCGAGGTAGAACCGCAGAATCCGCCCGAACTCCAAGGCATTGAGCCGCCAATCCGGCCGGCGGTCCGACTTCCGCGCGGGGTCGAAGCGCCGCTGAATGACGCGCTCGCTTTGGGCGATTTGCTCGCCGATGCTTTCTTTGAGCTTGTTGAAAGCCGCGACGCCGCCCACTTGGGAATAGCACTTCACCTCAACCAGATTGCAAACGATCGCGCGCGCTTTGAGATTCAGATCGAACAAAGCCAAGTCGGTGCGCCGAAGCCCAATCGCGCCGTCCTGCTCGCCGCCCAAATCCTTTTGGCTGTACCAGTCCCGATGCGCATCCAGCGGCGCGATGATTTGGTTGGCCAAGGCGCCTTGGCTTTCAAGGTAAAGCCGGGCCAAGGCCAACCCCAAAGTCTCGGCTTGGCGGCTGGGGGCGGAAATCAGCCGCAAAGCGATTTGGCCGGACAGCGAGCGCAGCGCGCCCAAAATCTTTTCCGTCGCGCCCTTGTCGGCTCCCAATCCGCGCTCAAGCAACACCGGCCGCAGCGCGGCTTGCAGCTCCTCGACGGAGCGCGAGGAAACGATCAGTTTGCGGGCGCCTCGGGCGATCGTCGAGGGGGCGTAGTCGATGAGGTAATCCGGCCGACCGCTCCGGCCCCCGTGATCGTAAAACTCGACGCCCATGTTGCGATCGACCGTCAGCGCCCAATCGCTGACCCGATGCGCGTCGAAAATCAGCTCCCGCTGCCGCGCATCCAACTCCAGCGTCTCAACGGGCTCCAAGTCGAAGCCCGAGCCCGAGGCCGCAACGGCGCACGACGCCCGGCACAGCTCGCGGCTCAAATCCGCCAACAAAGCAAACGGCGCGCCCGCCGTTTCGCCCTCCGATCCGCCCTTCGATGCGCCCTTCGATGCGCGCCCAAAAATCGGCCATCTGCGCCAAGCGGTTTGTTTGTCGTTGTCGACAAACTCGGAGCCGTAGCCTTGGATCAGCCCATGCAAGGAGACCGACCCTTCGCTTCGGCGCTCCAAAGCGATCTTGCGCGGAGGGAACATGTCCAAAAAGACGCTGACGTTGGCCGCGAAGCGCTCGGGGCGGTCGAAAAACGCCGCCAGCGGGTACTTGGCCACATCCAGCTTGGAAAACAGACGCCGCCCGGTCGGGGACGAAAAGGCCGCCCCTTCGCCTTTTGCGGCTTTCCCCGCGTCGAGCATGGCCTCCAGCTCAGAGCCCAAAGCGGGCAGGTCGGGGTCGAGGGCAAAAAGACGCACGTCGTAGCGCATGTCCGCATAGGCGCTTTCCTTTTGCAAAATCAACAGCGCCTGCGCGATCTCGGATCCCGAGCCCGGGTTGAAAACGTTGAGCGACAGCTCCCGCGCGTAAGGCCTTTGGGTTAAATACAGCTTGAGCCGCTCGGCGATGGCTTGGGACGACACGTCGTCGGCCCCCGACGCGGGCGCGGGCGCGCCCAAAGCGGCGCAAATCCCCGCCTCCAAGCTGCGGGCGTTTTCCTCCTCGATGGGGGCGTACATCGCCCAAAACATCCTGATGTTGCCCATGGGCAAAAAGAGGCGCCCGTCATGGGCCGCCACCGCGGCGGGAAACGCGAAGGGCTCCAGCCGCTCCAGCAAGGCGGCGGAGACGGGGGCGATTGCGTCCTTGCCGCCGCCGCGTTTGAGCTTTTCGACCCAATCGGCGCCCAAGCTCGCCCAAGCGGCGAACCACAGGCTGCGCAGCGGATGGGTCGGCGAGAGCAAAATCGCGTCGCCCGCGCGGCCGCGAAAATCGGTCGCCTTGACAAGAACGGAGTCGATCGCCAGCGCCTCGCGCAGCTCCCTCAAACGCTCCGGCCGCCCCTCGCCCGTCGCCGACCGGGCTTGGCGCGTGAGAAACCGAACCCAATCCAGATAGCTTTGCGCATAATCCAAGCAGGCCTCGCGGCCGTCCAAGAACGAAAAGCCCTGGGTGATCAGTTCGCCCGCGCCCTTGCCCACGGCCTCGAAAAACGCCGCGCGGGCGCGCAAAAAGGCGCCGCGTTGGGGCGAATCCTCCCCCGCGTCGCTTCGGCGCTCGGGCTCGCCCGCGGTTTGCGACTCGATGCGCAGAACCCAGCTTGCCGTCAGACGGGGACGTTCCAAAATGCCGCGCTCGATGTTTTTCAGCGCGCCGGAAACCACGAGGCTATACTCGGCCCCGCGCCCAAATCTCGCCCGCATTTCGGATTGCAAGGCGGAGGCATTGGATTTCGCCGACTCTTTCCAAGACACGGCGCCTTGGGGAATGGAATCGGGGTCGCGGGCGTTTTTGAGCGCCTCGAGCTGCAGTTTCAAACGGGCATGCCCGACGCTCACCGCGTCGGGCGTCTTGGGCGCTTTTGCTTTTTTCGGCCGCTCGTCCCCCTCCTCGCCCTCGTCGAGGGCGTCGAACGTCTTGACGTAAAACCGCTCGCTCTCCCAAGGCCGCTCGGCGCCGCCTTCTGCGTCGCTTGGGGCCGAGTCATCCGCGCCTTGCAAAAGCGATTCCCCGTCTTTCGTTTGCGGCGACACGCGAATGACATGCCAGCCATCCCGGAAGCGAAACTTCGAGATGTCGATGGTTTTCGACCTGACGAGGCTGTCTCCTTTCCAAGCGTCAACTTCGGCCCTCCGACCGACCTGCTGGCCATCCTCGTCGAAGATTTGAATCAAAAAACGGCTTAGCCCCTCCACTTTCGAGGGCGCCGGGCAAACCTCAAAGGTCACCTCGATTTTGTCGCGTTGTCCCGGGATCAAGACCAAGCTGCCCACCAAGTCGGCGAAATTCTTGTCAGTCTCGTCTTCCGCAATGCGATCCAAATCCGTTCCCGACACCCGCACGGACACGCGATCGCGCGATTGGCGCGCAAGAAACAGCCAATTGTCGAACGACGCGGCGCGCCATCCGGCGTCGGACGCGATGCGCCCGGTCCAAAACTCGGGCTCTCGGATGTCGTTTTGCTTGAAAAACTCAAACAAGAGCCCTTCCAGTTTTTTGTCGGCCAACCCCAAATCGACCACGCTCGCCCGAACCGACTTGGTCGAGTCCGTCAGGCTGCGAACGGCTTGGATATTGTTTTTGATCTTTTCTTCGACAGGCTCCGAGCCGTCAAACAACCCAAAATCCGGAATCAAGGCCAGCTCGCTCAAGGCGGCCCCGAAAGCGGCCTCATAGCCCACCTCGTCTTTGCTTTTGCGGACAATAACCTGCGCCGAAAGCAGGAGGCGCGCGAAGGCCACGTCGTTCGCGAACGGCCACTGCTGCGCCTTTGCGGCGCCAAAGATGCGGCGCGCGTCCGAAGCCAAGCCTTTGGGCATTTTTTCCAGCATCCGCTTGTCCAAATCGGCATACAGATCGGGGAAGGTCAACTCCTCGAACGTCGCCACGCCGAAGGAATCCTCGGCGCTGGTGCGCAGCGTGGGCGGAATAAAGACCAGCAAACGCGGCCGCAGCCGGCCTTGCTCGTCGGGGTTGCGCAATTCCACCAGTTTGGTCGAGGTCACGAGTTCGAACCGTCCCTCTTGGCCCGGCGCCGCGAGGATAAAGATGTTTTCGCGCTGATTGGCCGCTCTTTGGCGCAGATTGGCGCACACCCGCCACATGAGGCCCTCGTCGAGATCCGAAACCCTCATGCAGTGGCCGGGGCCGCGCCGATCCAAAACTTTCCCGATGCGTTCGGCCAACAGCCACGCCAGCGCCCGATCCCACAACTCCGATTCCAACGGCGCATCCGCGTTGCTCATGCTCCCCTCCCGCCGGCGGCTTGGCCCGCCGCTCGCTTCAGATCATGGCCCACCGCATAGCGCGGCGATATCTTTTGGGTCACGTAGGCGTCGGACAGCTCCCCGTAAAATCCGGTCTCGCGCAGGCGCAGCTTGAAAGCCTCGAGATTGAGGCGCAGCGCCTGCCTGTCCAAAACGCTGGCGTTTTCTGCCTCGCCGGGCGGCAGCCTGTCGATGAAAATTCCGTAGCGCAGCCGCATGAAATCCAACAACTGCTCGATGCGAATCTCGCGCGACTCAAAGCGCCCGTCCCGCTCTCTTAGCAAGGCCAACAAAATCAGCGTCTCGAGCAGCTTGTTGCCCAAAACAAACCGCCGTTTGCCTTTGTGAGGTTGGGCCAGCATGCCGTTTTCCTTGTTTTTCAGCATGATGGAGTCGAAAGCTTGGGGCACGTAATCCCGCTGGTATTTCCCGCGCGCGCCCATGATGCGTTCGATGAAGCTTTCGAATGCGTTCGACCCCAATGCCTTCGCCTTTTGCGTCAGCGGGTCGATGTCCGCGTCCGAACTCGCTTTCGTAAGCCGCCATTGGAAGTATTCCTCCCGGTCTAGGTCAAACCGGGGCTTGAGCAAGAACAGCGGGCCGTCGAGGGCGCTCGAGTCGGCGTCGGGCTTGGGCAGCCTGTTTTTGACTCGCTCACATTCCTCCGCCATCTCGTCGAGCTTCTTGAAGGCGAACAGAGCCTGAACAAAAGGGGTGATCCGCCGATAAAACCGCTCGGCCGACGCGGACGCCATGCGGCCCATGTGCGATTTGCCGTCGCCGCCCATGTCGACGACCAACCCCAAGCGATAGGGGCAGCCCGCAAACGGCTCGGGGGCGCCGAGGTCGACCGGGCAAAGGGACTTGCGGCAGGTTTCGTCGCAAAAACCTTGGCCAACCACCTTGGGCAGCATCGCCAACAGCTTGAGGTGGTAAAGCGACAAGTGGAAGGCCAGCAAGGTTTTGAGCCGATCGATCAGAGCCGGGCGCGAGACGTGCGGGGCGTATGCCATCAGCCGCAAAATGTCGTCGGCCATCAAATCGGCTTGGCCGACGCACATGGGCGGAACATTGGACGGCGAATCGCCCGCGCCTTGGCGGTCTTCGGCCCCGCCGCGCCAGCGCAGGATCGCCTGGGTCTCGACGTCGGGTTGCAAACCGGGATCGCCCGCGCCCGCGGCCGCGGCGCGCGCATCGGCGCCCCAACCTTGCTCGGGCGGCGGAAAGAAAAAGCCCCGCAAGGCGTCCAGCGCGGCCAAGCCCCTGCCGCCGCGGGCGTGGGCCAGCATGCCGTAAATCTGCTCCGAGCCGCCGTAATCGCGGCCCGCCTCGCTGTTGCGAAACTTGTAGGCGTTGCCGTGCAAAGGCCGAGGCGAGGCCACTTCTTGCGACGCCCGGCCGCGGTTGACGACGTCGATCAAATCGGTCTCGATCCATCGGCGCGCCGCGCTGTTGCACGCGTCGAACCCTTCAAACCACTGCGGTTGGCTTAGGCATTCGCGCAAAAAATCATCGATCGTCCACGATCCTTTCTTGCCCAAGACTCTCCCCGCGCGGCCGCCGAATATGAGGCGGGGGAAAAGGCTCGTCAAAACGCGATCCATCTCCAAATGTTTAAACTCAAGGAAACTGACCTTGAAATCGCGAAACTCTCTGCCATCCTTGCCCTTGAACGCATTTTTCTTTGTCATGCTTTGCCCTCATCGCCAAGGCGCCGCAAATGCAAGACCCCGCGGCCGTCGCGCCAAAGACGGAAAAACGCCAGGCCGTCCTCGGTCAGCAACGCCTCTTGGTAGGGCGCGGCGGACAGCATGTTCTTGAACACGGCCAAACTGACGTAAAAACCCTGCCGCTCCTCGATGTTGGGCAGGTAGCCGTCGTTCAGGCGCATCAGCATTTCGTACACGTCGAGCGTGACGCGCAGCTTGGCCGGGCGCCCGTCGCCCGAGTCGTAGCGCAGCGCCAGCGCCTGCGGCATAAACTCGATGTAGGAGCGCGACGCGGCGCGCGGCTCCGCGGACAGAGAAAAGCGCTCGGCGCCGAACACCCTGTAGCTGCGGATGGTGCCTTTGGGCACGGAGCGGACGCGCACGGCCAAGCGCGCGCCGAGCCTTTTGGGATCGACCAAGCCCTCGCCTTTGTTGATGGCCGTGACAATCGCGGCGACTTGATCCGGGTTATTGCGGCCGGATCCCTCCGCGGCGTCGAGAAAAGCGCGGAAGCTCCTGTACGGCAGCATCTTTTCCCAAGGCCGGACGCTGCGGCTGTCGCGGCACTCGAAATAATGGCGCCGGCGCATCGAGGCCAAAAACTCCCGATGGGCCGCAACCATGCTCTCGCGGGCGCCCGACGCGTAATCGCGCGGCAACGCGTCGAACATCTTTTTGAGCAGCTTGTCGTCATAGCCCCCTCGGCGCGGGAAGGAAAAGCGGGCCGCCCGTTTCGCCTCGGGGTCGAAAAAGCCCAAGGCCCGATCCAAATCGGGGTTGCTGACCTCGGCGACGTCGATCTCGCGCAAAAGCGAGACCAAACGATCCTTCGAGCCCGCGGCCCCGCCCAGCCAAGAGTTGAAGTAAAAACCATCCAAAACGTCGCGCCCGGCCTGCGCATCGCCTTTGGCCTCATCTTGGTAAAGCTTGCGAATCTCGGCGCAGCCGCGGGTTCCGACCAGCATGAAGGACAGGGCCGAGCGCAGATCGCGCATGGTGATGTGCAGGCGCCCGCGCAGGTGCGTGACGGCGTACAGCGCCTTGAGCCGCTCCATGACCCTGGGCCCCGCCGCGGGGTCTTGGAAAGTCTTGGCGTTGTGAAGGGCGTAGCAGCGGTCTTTGAGGCCGCATCGCTCGCAGGCTTGCCAGCGGCTTGACTCCGTCATTCGCGAGAGCGCCCGCTCCATGATCGAGCCGCCGCCGTCGGCGCCCTTCGCGACCACCGAGCGCAGGTTGAGGTTGACGACCGCCACGCCGTCTTGCGGCGCGGCCCCGCCCAGGCCCTCGAGCGCCAACCGGGACAACAAGGGAAACTCCGTCTCGCGGCTCAAAAAGAAGTCGACCAGCCGCCCCTCGTTGATCGCGATCAGGCGGGTTTGCCGGGTCGGCCACGACGACGGGTCGGCGCCCGCGAAGGGGCCGAAGAACCGGGCCAACGCCTCGTCGTTGCGCACCTCGCCCTCATCTTGGCTGCCGTCGTAGTTGCTGCGGCATGACCAACCGTTGAGGCGAATCTCGGCCCCGTTGGGAAAACGGCGCTCTTGGGCGCCGCGCGCGACGGCCATTTTCTCGAAGCGTTGGATGAACGCCGTTTTCCCATCGCCCGCGTTGCCGCTGATGATGACCAAGCGAAAGGCGCCGGAAAGCAGATCGGGCGCGAGCCGTTTGTCCAAATCGGTCGGGGCGTAAATGGACGCGTCCTTCCCGTCGAAGCCGCGGGTGCCCGCATTGCTCACCTTGCTTTGGCTGTAAAGGGTCAGCAGGTACGAAACGAAGGCGTTGTCGGGCGGCGAATCCTCGCCCAACTTGGGCGAGGGCCGCGCATCGCCCCCCGCGGATGACGCGTCCCAATCCCCCGCCGCATCCAAGGCGGCCAAAAAATCCTCGGCGCAGGCGAAGCGGCGGCTGCGATCGGGGTCGATCGCCTTGAGCAAAAAGGCGGCCGCGCCCGGGCTTAGACCCGCGCCCCTTGGAAAGGCGCGAGGATCCGCGATGCGCGAGTTGAGCGACGGGGCGCGGCCGGCGAAAAGATCGCGCCCCGTCGCGCAGCGATAAACGGCGATCCCCAAGGCAAACAGGTCGCGATCGGCCTTGTCCGCCGCGTCATGCCCGGCGCGCCAATTCCAAGCGGGAGGCAGCAGCATGCCCCATTGGGGGGCGTCCGCGTCGAGGGGGCCTTTGGCGTCGCCCAAAAAGCGATCGTTGACGTCCCCCAAAAAGAAATCGGCCAGCCAAACGCCTTGGTCGGTCCACAGCAGGTTGGATGGCTTCACGTTGCCGTGGCAAACGCCGCGCGCGTGCAAAAACCCCAGCGCGGTCGCGGCGTCGCGCGCAATGCGGGCCGCGTCGTCCAAGGACAGCGACCCATCCTCGATGAGCTCGGCGACGTCCAAGCCCTCGACGCGCTCGTAGGCCATGTAGGGCGTTTGGCGGGGATTGTCCAAAAACCCCGCCGCCAAAACCCGCGCGACGCCCGGGCCGGAGGGCAAGCCCAACAGCTCATCGAAACGCCGGGACAAGCTCGCGCGGGAGGCTTTGACCGCGCCCGGCGCCAATTTGACGACCCGCTCGACGTCGCCGCGCACGTCGAAGGCCAAATAGCTCGCGAAGCCTTCTCGCTCGGATGCGGATCCGCCCAGCTTCTTTTGCACGCGATAGCGCCCCGCCAAGACGTCGCCTCGGCGCAGATCGGCCAAATCCCGCTGCGCGTCGGATCCGGCCGCGAAAGCGGCGCCCCGGGCGCCGGATTCGGCGCCGTTCGTTTCGCCGCCAAAATGTTCAACCCGCGCCATAGGCCCCCCCCCACGATCGGCCGGCTGCGCGCAAACAGCTTGTTTGGGCCGCCCGGCCTTGCAAAATCGCACCGCCGCGCTTCGCCAAGCGGAGGCGAAATCCGACCGGAAGGTTTTTTGATTGAAGCGAA
>CAJPTP010000006.1 GCA_905373555.1 uncultured Francisella sp.
GGGCAAGAGGCTCGCCGTTTCTTTCGGCCCGCTTGGCGCCGTTGCGCGGTTTGTTTCAGGGCGCCTTTTGCGGCGCTTTTCTTTGTTTCGCTTGTTGTTGTGATTTGTTTTGGTTGTTTTGTTTGTTTTGCTTCGTTGGCTTCGGTTCGCTTCGCTTTGATTTGTTCGCGCTTGAGCCGCAAGGGCGCCGGCGCCCGCCCGGCGTCATTGCGGCTCAAGCTTGCCGTCGACCATGCGGTAGACCCGGTCGAAGCGCTCGGCGGAGGCCTCGTCGTGGGTCACCACGACCAGCGCCGTGCCGAACTCGCGGCGCAGCTGCAGCATCAAGTCGAACACCTGCTTGGCGTTGGCGCGGTCCAAATTGCCCGTGGGCTCGTCGGCCAGGACGCACAGGGGGTCGTTGGCCAAGGCGCGGGCGATGGCGGCGCGCTGGCGCTCCCCGCCCGAAAGCTCGCCCGGCCTGTGCCCGCAGCGCGCCTCCAAGCCCACTTTGCGCAGCATCGCCTTGGCCTTGGCCTCGGCTTGCGCGCGCGGGGTTTTGGCCACCAAAAGCGGCATCATCACGTTTTCCAAGGCGCTGAACTCGCGCAGCAGGTGGTGAAACTGGTAAACGAAGCCCAAAGCTTGGTTGCGCAGCGCGCTGAGCTTTTTTTCGCCCAGCTTCGACAGATCTTGGCCCATGAGCTCGACCGTTCCCGCCGTGGGCTTGTCCAAGCCCCCCAAAACGTGCATGAGCGTGGATTTGCCCGTGCCCGAGGCGCCCAAGACGCAGGCGCTTTGCCCCGCGCGGATTTCAAAGTCGACCCCGTTGAGCGCCGCCACGCGCAACGCCCCCGAGCCGTAGACTTTTTCCGCCCCGCGGCAGCGCAGCACCGCGCCGTCGGGCGCAATCCGCCAAGCCGCGCGCGCCCCGGGGTCGGCCGCCCGGCCGCTTGGGCTTTGAGGGCCGCGAAGAGAGCCCGGGCCTTGCATGCCCGCTTCGCCGCCGCGGTCGGCCGCGGATGGCGCCGATTCGTCGTTTTCGCGCCTTGCGCGGTTTTCGATGTCTGTCATGTTCGCTTGCCGCGGGCGTTGCCCGCCGTCGGCCCCCAAGGGGCAAGGGGCAAAAGGCGGCGCCGGACCCCGCTTGCCCTATTCGTAGCTCAACGCCTTCGCGGGCTCGATCCGAGCGGCCTTCCAAGCGGGGTACAGGGTCGCCAGAAAAGACAGCAGCAGCGAGATGCCCGAGATGATGGCGACGTCGGCGAATTGCACGTCGCTGGGGATGTAGTCGAGGAAATACACCTCGCTTTGAATCAGCTTGCGCCCCGCCATCGATTCGATGAAGCTCACGATCGGCCCGACGTTTTCGGCGATCAAAACCCCCAGCGCCACGCCGATCGCGGTGCCGATGAAGCCCGAGACCGCGCCTTGCGTCAAAAACACCTTCATCACGCCGCCCGGGGTCATGCCGATGGTGCGCAGGATCGCGATGTCGGCCATCTTCTCGTTCACGGTCATGACCAAGGAGGACACAAGGTTGAACGACGCGACGGCGGAAATCAGCGTCATGATCACGAACATGATCTTTTTTTCCATCGACACGGCCGAAAAGTACGTGCGGTTTTGATCCGACCAGTCCGTGAGCCAGACGTTGGGCGGCAGGCCTTGGCCGTAGATTATGAGCGACATCTCGGGCGCTTTGTCCGGATGGGCCAAGCGCAGGCGCACGCCCGTCACGGCGTTGCCGTAGCGGTACAGCCTCTGGGCGTCGCGAATGTTGATCAAGGCCAGGGTCGAGCTCACCTCGTAGATGTCGGAGCGGTACAGCCCGACCACCTTGAATTGCTTGAGTCGGGGCACCATGCCCGCCGGCGTGGCGTTGCCCTCGGGGGTGAGCAGGGAGATTTTTTCGCCGACTTGGGCGTTGAGGCTTTGCGCGAGCCGCTCGCCCAAAATGATGTTGAAGGCGCCCTCCCGCAGCAAGGAATAGTCGGGTTGGCCGGGTTGGCCGGGTTGGCCGGGTTGGCCGGGTTGGCCGGGCTCGGCCGCTTGGGCCGGCTCGGTTTCCGGGGCCGTCTCGCTTCCCTCTTCGCCTTTGGCGCCCGGCCCGTCTTGCTTGTCTTGCCCGTCCGTCGCGCCCGGTTTCGCGCCGCTTGGCGCGGGCGGGAGCATGGATTCGGAGCCGTTTTCGATGGGGGCGGGGCCGCCCGGCTCGGCCCGGCCGCGCGCAGGGGCGTTGTCGGAGCCGAAAAATTCCCGGCCGGCCCCGCCTTCGGCCCGGGGCGCGACGTCGGCGTAGCGCGCGGGGTCGACGCCTTGGACGACGGCGCCGCCGACCAAGCCCTTGTGCGTGAACAGCGCCTGCTCGGCGACGTAGGGCATGGAGGCGACGATCTCGCCTTTCAGCGCGGGCAGGTTTCGGGCGATGCGGTCGAGCTTTTTCCAGCCGTCGGGGTCTTCCAAATCGGGTTCGGCGAAGCCGATTTCCATGTGCGGGGCGACGCGGTAAAGCTGCTCGCGCACGTCGCGCTGAAAGCCGTTCATCACGGACAGCACCACGATCAGCGTGATCACGCCCAGCGCGATCCCCGCGATGGAGATCAAGCTGATGAACGACATGAAGCCGTTGCGTTTTTTGGCTCGGAGGTATCTTAGGCCGATCCAAGTTTCCATGCCGCCCATGACCAAGTCTCGCGCCGCGCCTGCGGCCCCCGCAAATTGATGATGGATGAAAAACGGGCAAAAAATCGGCAAGCCGGAGCCGGCTCGGCCCGCAAGCCCGCTCGGCCCCAAGAAACCAAGGCCAAAAACACAATTCGGCGGCTTGGGGCTTGAAAAAAGAGCGCAGATTGTAGCATATGCGGCCATCCCCAACGCCCGCTTGGCCGGCCCCTGCGCCGCGGCGCAAGTTGGCTGAGGGCCGCCCGCCGCTATAATGCCCGCCCCGGGTTCGATTAAATTGGCCAAGCGCATTGGCAAAGCGGCGCGCCGAGGGGCGGGCGAGGAGAGGCGATGGTCGGGCAAGATCGCGACGAGTGGATCGAGGGCGTCGACGAAGACGACGGCTGGGTCAGCAAGACCAAGCAAAAACGGGCCGTCGAGGATTTGCAGGATCTGGGCCTGCGCTTGGCGGAGCTTTCGCCCAAACACTTGGACAGCTTGGGCTTGCCCGAGAGCTTGGCGGGCGCCGTGGATCTGTACAAGCGGATCAAGTCGCGCCCGGCCTTGAAGCGCCAAGCGCAGTACATCGGACGGCTCATGCGCGAGCAGGACGAAAAAACGATCGGGCGCATGCGCTATCTGTTCGCCTCGCTTGACGGCGGCAACGCCGCCGAAAACGCGCGCGCGGCGCGCTGCGAGCGCTGGCGCGCGGAAATGATCGCGTCCGACGTCGCCGTGGCGGGCTTTTTCGACGCCCGCCCCGAGGCCGCGCGCCGCGCCAAGGAGCTGCGCGATTTGGTCCGGGCCGCGCGCAAAGAAGAGGCGATGGCCGCGCCCGCCGCCGAAAAAGGCGCCCCCGCTCCGCGCAAGGCTTATCGCGCCTTGTTTCGCCTGATTCGCCAAATCGAGGGCGGGGAAGCTTCGGGCGACGAACCCGAGGCGCAAGACTGAGGCTCGGCTTGGGCAAGGCCGCCCCCCCCAAAAAAAAGGGGGGGGCTCGCGGCGCGCGGCGGGGTCGCGCGGCGCAACGAATATTTGGAAAGACGTTGAAGCATGGGCGCAAACGAAGAGACGGCGGTTCGGCCGGCGCCGGTTCTAGGCCGGGCGCAGCGGTTGAGCATTTTGTACATCATGGCGGCGAGCATTTTCATGCAGACTTTCGACCAGTCCGTGCTCAACACCGCCTTGCCCGCCATCGCCGCGGATCTGGGCCGGACCGCGATGGACACGCAGATCCTGGTCATCAGCTACGCCTTGGCGGTCGCCGCGGCGATGCCCATCAGCGGCTACCTGTCCGACCGGTTCGGCACGCGCCCGGTCACGCTGTTCTCGATCGCGCTGTTCGGCTTGGGCTCGATTTTCAGCGCCTCGGCGCCCACCTTCGAGACGCTTTTGGCCGCCCGAGCCATCCAAGGCGTCGGGGGCGCCTTCTTGGCCCCCGTCTCGCGCCTGACCATGCTCAAGAGCTTCAAAAAAAGCGAGTGGCTGGGCGTGATGAACTGGGTCGTGACCCCGGGCATCATCGGCCCGGTGGTGGGCCCGGTCGTCGGCGGCTACTTCGTGCAGTACCTCAACTGGCACTGGATCTTTCTGCTCAACCTGCCTTTGGCGCTGCTGGGGCTGTACTTTTCATGGCGCTTCGTCCCCAACTACAAAGACCGCTGCGCCAAGCTCGACGCCTTGAGCTACGCCCTGTTCGTGTTTTTCGTGTTCAACATGACCTTGGGCGTGGACTTGATGGGCCTGCCCACCAATTCCAGCAAGGGCTGGAGCTTCTTGCTGATCGTGACGTCGGTGTTGTCTTTGGCGCTGTACTTTCGGCGCAGCGGCTGGGTCAGCAACCCGCTTTTCCCGCTGTCGCTGTTTTACATCCGCACCTTCCGCATCGGCGTCGTGGGCAACATCGTCACCCGCTTGGGCTTGAGCGCGCTGCCGCTGCTATTTCCGCTGTATTTGCAGTTGGCCCACGGCCAAAGCCCCATCGCGGCGGGCTCCATGCTGGTGTCGATGACCTTGACCATGGTGTTGGTCAAGCCGTTCACAAGCGTGGTCATCAACCGCTTTGGCTATCGCAACATTTTGATCTACAACACGGTCATCTCCGGCGCGTTGATCTTGGCCTTCGCCATCCCCATCGACTCCTCCAACGTTTTGGCGCTGGTCGCGCCGATGATGCTGTTGGGCGTCGCCAACAGCATTCAGTTCACGGCGATGAACACCATCCTTTTGGCCGATTTGCAGCCGCACCAAGAAAGCAGCGGCAACACGTTGGCGGCGGTCAACATGCAAATGTCGATCAGTTTCGGCTTGGCCTTCGGCGCGGCGATCGTGCGGTTGCTGGACTCCTATGATTTCTTGGGCGGCGGGCGGGTCGACGCCGCCTTCCGGCGCGGCTTTTTCCTCTTGGGCGTCATCACGATCCTGTCGGCGGGCGTGTTCGCGCGGCTTCGGCATGACGACGGCTCCGCGCTGTCGCGCCATCGCCCATCCGGGGGATCCGCGGGCGACGGCGGCATGCCCCGGGCCGAGGCGGCCCGGGGCGGGGCCCGCGCCATGGCGGCCAAGGGATCGGAGACCCGCGACGGCGGGGCGCAAGGGCCGAATGCTCAAGGCGATGAGGCCCGGGCCTCGGGGGATCAAGGCGGGGGAGCCCAAAGCGCGCCCCCAACCGGCTCGGAGGCCCAAGGCGCGGGCGCCCGGGGCGGCGAGTGAGCGCCCGCAGCAGGCGCGGGCCGACCGCGCCGCGCCGCGCCGGGCCTTGATGGCTTATAATTCGCCCTTTTTGCGGGCGATCCTCGCGGATCGGCGTCGTTCGCGACAACTTGGGGCGTTGGCCTTTGCGCCGACGCGATCGGGAGCCTTTTGAGATGAGTTTGAAATGCGGGATCGTGGGCCTGCCCAACGTCGGCAAGTCCACGCTGTTCAATGCCTTGACCAAGGCGGGGGTCGAGGCGCAAAACTATCCGTTTTGCACGATCAGCCCCAACGTGGGCATTGTCGAGGTGCCCGACCCCCGGCTTGACGCCTTGGCCGCCATCGTCCAACCCGCCAAGGTCGTGCCCGCCGCGGTCGAGTTCGTCGACATCGCGGGTTTGGTCAAGGGCGCGAGCGAGGGCGAGGGCTTGGGCAATCAGTTTTTGGGCAACATCCGCGAAACCGACGCAATCGTCAACGTCTGCCGCTGCTTTGACGACGCCAACATCGCGCACGTGAGCCAAAAGGTCGATCCCGTCGACGACGCGGAGGTCGTCAACACCGAGCTGATGCTGGCCGACCTGCAAACCGTCGAGAAGGCGATGGCGCGCGAGGGCAAGAAGGCCAACTCGGGCGACAAGGACGCCATCGCCTTGGTCGCCGTTTTGGGCAAGATCCGCGACGCTTTGGGCGCGGGAACCCTGGCCCGCGCCATGAATCTCACCGACGAAGAGCGCGAGCTGATCAAGCCGCTGTTTTTGCTCACGGCCAAGCGCGCGATTTACGTCGCCAACGTCAAGGAGGACGGCTACGAGAACAACCCTTACCTTGACGCGCTCAAGAGCTTCGCCGCCAAGGAAGGCTCGCCCGTGATCGTTCTGTGCGCCGCGTTCGAAAGCGAGATCGCGGAGCTCGACGACGCCGACAAAAAAGAGTTTTTGAGCGCGGCGGGGCTCAAGGAGCCCGGCCTCAACCGCCTGATTCAAGTCGCCTACGACACGCTGGGGCTGCAAACCTACTTCACGGCGGGCCCCAAGGAAGTGCGCGCGTGGACGATTCGCAAGGGCGATTTGGCCCCCCGCGCCGCGGGCGTCATCCACACCGACTTCGAGCGCGGCTTTATCCGCGCCCAGGTGATCTCCTACGAAGACTTCGTGGAGTACAAAAGCGAGGCCAAGGCCAAGGAGGCGGGCAAGATGCGCCAAGAGGGCAAGGATTACGTCGTGCGCGACGGCGACGTGATGAACTTCCTGTTCAACGTGTGACTCTTCCGCTTCAACGTCAGAGTTATTTTTCTGAACCTCGCTGAACCTTGGTGAACATGGACTTAACTGCACACCGTTGTTTTTGAATGGTTTTTATGCAGGCCAGTGAGACCGATCTGTTCAAGGAGGCTCAGTAAAGCTCATGGAGTTCCGGAGAAAATTGGGGTAGAGCTCGGGGTATCGATTGATTTAAGTGGGGGTATCTCACTTTCTGTCAGGATGCTCCGATGCCCAAAGACCTTCTTAGTGACGCCAAAGTCAGGACAGCCAAGTCCGACTCCAAACCGCACAAGCTCAGCGACGGCGGCGGACTTTTCCTCTTGATCCAGCCGACGGGCAGCAAGCTCTGGCGCTGGAAATTTCGGCTAAACGGGAAGGAAAATCTGTTCGCTGTCGGCTCATATCCCGAGATTGGCCTTGCCGAAGCCCGTGCAGCCCGAGATGCAGCCCGAGAACTGGTCAAGCAAGGCATCAACCCCTCTCAATATCGTAAGGATGAGCGGCAGCGGAACATCGAGGCCGCCGCTGAACGCAAGCGCGCAGATTCGCTGGCTCAAGAGCTGTCGTTTGCGAAGGTCTCGGCGGCCTATCTTGCCAAGGTCAAGCCGGATTACACCCTTGGTTCGTACAGGGCAAAGGAATCACGCATCCGAAAATACCTTGCCCCCAAGCTCGATACGCTACCCATTACCGAGATTGGCCCCAAACAAATCCGTCCAATTCTCGAATCCTGTGAGGCCCACGGTGCCTGGGCTGGTATTCACGTAAAAGGCGACCTGTCTGCCATCCTCCAATTCGCTGTTATTCGCGGATTGGTTGACTCCAACCCCATTCCGGGTTTGCGAGGGCTGTTGAAGATTCCTGCCAGCCAAAGCAAGGCCGTGCTCACAGCCGATCAAATCCGCGCTTTCTACTGTGCCCTGCGAGCCTATCGTGGCTACCCTGAAACGGCCATGCGCCTGCGTCTAATCGCCTTTACAGCTTGCCGCCCCGGAGAGGCCGCCGATGCGGAGTGGGTCGAGTTTGACATTGAGGCAAAACTCTGGCGGCGGCCTGCCGCCAAGATGAAAGCCCGCCGCGATCATGTGTCGCCACTCTCGGCGCAGGCATTGCAGCTGCCGGAGCAGCTTCGCCCCATCACAGGAACCGGCCAATATCTGTTCCCCCACCGCAGTGGGCAAGGGTTTACAACACCAAACAGGCTTACCTACGCCATGCGCGACATGAGCCTAGGAGAACGAACTACCCCCCACTGTTGGCGCACGACCTTCTCGACGTGGGCCAATGAACAGGGGTTCAGGCCGGATGCCATTGAACGCCAGCTCGCCCACGTCGAAAGCAACAAGGTTCGAGCCACTTACAACAAGGCTCTGCTGTTGAATGAACGGCGAGAGATCATGCAGGCATGGGCAGATTATCTGAGTGCTGCTGATTGCATCAAGAGCGCAGACGATGACGGGAGATGAAGATGCGCGATTCCTTGAGGGCTTGCGCTATGGGCAAGCCCTATTGGATGAAGGTCGCAGCCGACTCCACAGGAGCGTACCACTCGCTGGCATCAGCACGTAGCAGCCTCTTGGCGCTGGCGGAGCAGACCGCAGCGGACGTAGGTGACGAAGAACTGCTGGAAGGGCTGATTTTTCGCTTAGCTGAAACAGTGGGCAGTAATGTCTCTTCAGCGCAGGGCTGGCAACAACTGGAGCAGGCGCTGCGCTTTGCATTCAACGCAGGAGCCTAGCCTGCCGACATTGCCCGTTTGGTTGACGCCCATTTCCGCAGCGGCGGCAATGCGGACATGCCGCCAACTGGGTAAGCAAAAATGTGCTGTTTCCAGCCGTTGGGTTTTCAAATCGTGCTGCGCTGATCGCAATGACTTTTAGCTGGTCACATGCCCCGTTACTCCCTATTTCGTCTTGCGTACATGCTGATTGAGCGTTGCGTTCTTTCCAATGCTCTGCTGTTTGGGCACATGATCAGATACCAGAAAACCCATTCCCGATTACGTACATTCCATCGTTCACGAACATACATTCCAAATCCATCAACTGTTATTACTTGGCGTGTGCCCAAATAGGGAGTAACGGGACATGAGCTTTATGTGACCAATTAAATGGTCTGTGCGATCAGGCCAGGCTGCCGACTAACTGTGCGAACAGTGTGGCGGCATGCTGGCAACAACGTGGCAACCTTGTGCGAACAATGTGTTGAAAGGGTGGCAAGGATGGTGGTGACAATGTGTGCACCCTGTGGCGACAGTGTGGCACTGCGCCCCGTGTTACCACATTCAACTCACAACGACAGTAGCCAAGAACAATCTTGATGCTTCCGCAGCATTCAAATGATAGACTCCAAACGACTTCAGACGACTTTCAACTGCAAACTCCGAGCGCCATCGACATGAGTACAGAACCGTGGGTTACCGCCGAGCACGTCGCCCAGCACTTGGGTGTGGCCAAGGACACCGTGTACCGCTGGCGCGAACGCAAAGGTTTGCCCGCGCACCGCGTGGGGCGGCTGTGGAAATTCCAGCTGTCCGAAGTGGATGAATGGGTGCGTGCAGGCGGCGCGGATGAAGATGTCGGTGAGCCGGGGAGTCGGCATACATGAGCTCCATGGCATTCCCCCGCCAGAACAACGGCGGTAGCAAACCGTTTGCCTCTTTGAGGCAAGGTTCATGACGACCACAGAACAACAAATCGAACTCGATCTGATCGCCAAGCTCGGCGACCTCAAGTACACCTATCGCCCCGACATTCGCGACCGCGCCGCGCTCGAAGCCAACTTCCGAGCCAAGTTCGAGGCGCTCAACCGCGTCCACCTGACTGACAGCGAGTTTCAACGCTTGCTCGACGGCATCATCACGCCCGATGTCTACGGCGCTGCCCAGCGGCTTCGTAACATCAACAGCTTCGAGTGCGACGATGGCACTCCGCTGAACTACACCTTGGTGAATATCCGGGACTGGTGCAAGAACGACTTCGAGGTCGTCAACCAGTTGCGCATGAACACTGACAACAGCCATCACCGCTACGACGTGATGCTGCTCATCAACGGTGTGCCGGTGGTGCAAATCGAGCTGAAGACCTTGGCAGTCAGCCCACGCCGGGCCATGCAGCAGATCGTTGATTACAAGACTGACCCCGGCAATGGCTATGGCAAGACGCTGCTGTGCTTCCTGCAGCTCTTCATCGTGAGCAACCGCACTGACACTTGGTACTTCGCCAACAACAACGCACGGCACTTCAGCTTCAACGCGGATGAGCGTTTCTTGCCAGTTTACCAGTTTGCCAGCGAAGACAACAAGAAAATCACGCTGCTCGATAGTTTTGCCGAGAAGTTCCTGGCCAAGTGCACGCTAGGGCAAATGATCAGCCGCTACATGGTACCGGTGGCCAGCGAGCAGAAGCTGCTGATGATGCGGCCATACCAAATCTATGCCGTCAAAGCCATTGTGGAGTGCATCCACCAGAATTGCGGCAACGGCTACATCTGGCACACCACCGGCTCAGGCAAGACGCTGACTTCGTTCAAGGCGTCCACCCTGCTCAAAGATAACCCGGACATCGACAAGTGCCTGTTTGTCGTGGATCGCAAAGACCTGGATCGCCAGACCCGCGAGGAATTCAACCGCTTTCAGGAAGGTTGCGTCGAAGAGAACACCAACACCGAGACCCTGGTGCGCCGCCTACTGTCGGATGACTACGCCGATAAAGTCATCGTCACCACCATTCAGAAGCTGGGCCTGGCTCTGGATGGGGCCAACAAGCGCAACTACAAGGAACGGCTGGAGCCATTACGCAACCAGCGCATGGTGTTTATCTTTGATGAATGCCACCGCTCACAATTCGGCGACAACCACAAAGCCATCAAAGAGTTCTTCCCCAACGCCCAGCTTTTTGGCTTTACCGGCACACCTATCTTCGAGAAGAACGCCAGCTACCAGCAGATCGAAGGCCAGCAGGCCAGTTACCGTACGACCGACGACCTCTTCCAGCGCTGCCTGCATCAATACACCATCACCCACGCCATCGAGGATCGCAACGTCCTGCGCTTTCACGTGGATTACTTCAAGCCCGAAGGCAAGAATCCTCCCAAGCCTGGTGAAGGTGTGGCCAAGCCCAAGGTCATTGAAACCATTCTCGCCAAGCACGATGCAGCGACCAATGGCCGCAAGTTCAACGCGGTGTTGGCAACGGCCAGCATCAACGATGCCATCGAGTATTTCGAACTGTTCGCGGAGATTCAAAAACAAAAGACTGAGCAAGACCCTGAGTTCCGTCCGCTGAACATTGCCTGCGTGTTCTCTCCACCTGCCGAGGGAAATAAGGACGTACAACAGATTCAGGAAGACCTGCCGCAAGAGAAAGAAGATAACCAGCAAGACCCCGAAGGCAAGAAGGCGGCGCTTACGCGCATCGTGACCGATTACAACACGCGCTTTGGCACCAACCATCGCATCAGCGAGTTCGACCTGTACTACCAGGATGTGCAAAAGCGCATAAAGGATCAGCAGTATCCCAACAGCGATCTCCCCGCCGCGCAAAAGATCGACATCACCATCGTGGTGGACATGCTGCTCACCGGTTTCGACTCCAAGTACCTCAATACCCTATACGTGGATAAGAACCTCAAGCATCACGGCTTGATCCAAGCGTTTTCGCGCACCAATCGCGTGCTGAACGACAGCAAGCCCTATGGCAACATCCTCGACTTCCGTCAGCAGCAAAGGCCGGTCGAAGAGGCGATTGCACTGTTCTCTGGCGAGAAGATCGACAACCCGCGTGAAATCTGGCTGGTAGACCCTGCGCCCAAGGTCATCGATAACCTGCAAACCGCCACCCAGAAGCTGGCCGACTTTATGCGGTCGCAAGGCGTGGGCAATGCGCCGGAAGAAGTGGCCAACCTGAAAGGCGATGCCGCACGGGCGCAGTTCGTCAATCTGTTCAAGGAAGTACAGCGCCTCAAGACCCAGCTCGATCAATATACCGATCTCTCGGATGAGCAGAAGGCGCAGATCACCCAGATTGCGCCACCCGATCAGATGCAGGGCTTCAAAGGTGTGTACCTCGAAACGGCCAATCGCTTCAAGGAACAGCAGGATCGCGACCAGACCCCGTCAGAAGTGCAGCAGCTTGATTTCGAATTAGTGCTCTTCGCCTCAAGCGTGATCGACTACGACTACATCATGAGCCTCATCGCCAAGCTGACCCAGCAGAAGCCCGGCAAGCTCACCATGAACCGTGAGCAGCTCATTGGCCTGATTCAGTCCGACGCCAAGTTCATCGACGAGCGCGAGGACATCGCCGAGTACATCCGTGGCCTGCCAGTCAATGAAGCCCTGGACGAAAATCAAATCCGCAGCGGATTCGGCCGCTTCAAGGCAGAGAAAAAAACACGGGAACTCACCGGTCGCGCCAACCGCCACGCACTGGACGCGTCAGCGCTGCAAGCCTTTGTCGATGACATTTTGCGCCGCCGTATTTTCGATGGCGAACGCCTCTCCGAGTTGATGGCCCCGCTGGAACTTGGCTGGAAAGCCCGCACGCAGAAAGAGTTGGCCCTGATGGAAGAGCTGACACCACTGCTGCATAAACTCGCCCAGGGTCGAGAGATCGCCGGTTTGGCTGCCTACGAGGAGGGGCGATGATGGGAACCGTCTTTGCACAAGGGGCGCAGTGGGTTCGTGCGGACTTCCATCTGCACACCCGCGCAGATCGCGAGTTCAAATTCACGGGCGATGACAACTTCTACAACAGCAACTATGTGGATGCGCTGGAGAAAGCAGGTATCCAGCTGGGTGTCATCACCAATCACAACAAGTTCGACTTCGAGGAATTCAAAGCGCTGCGCAAGACAGCGCAGAAGAAGAATATTGCGCTGCTGCCAGGCGTTGAGTTGTCGGTCAATGACGGGGCCAATGGTATCCATACGCTTGTTGTCTTTTCAGATGATTGGTTGGCCGATGGTCATGACCATATCAATCCCTTCTTGGGCGTCGCGTTCAAAGGAAAAGTCCCAGCTCAGTATGAGCAGGAAAATGGTCGATCTTCGCTGTCTCTGCTGAACACCATCGAGGAGTTGGAAAGCTACCACCGCGACTTCTTTCTCGTCTTTGCTCATGTCGAAGCGCCGAGTGGGCTTTGGGCCGAACTAGATGGCGGACGTCTCTCTGAGCTGGGTCAAAGCAAATTCTTTCGCCGTCGCACGCTGGGCTTCCTGAAGGTACGCACCTACAACAAGCAGCAAGAGAAGCACAAACCCTGCCGGACCAAAGCGCAGCAGCATCTAGGGGACTGGTACCCTGCCGAACTCGAAGGCAGCGACGCCAAATGCATAGAAGACATTGGCCAGGGTAAAGCCTCTTATCTCAAATTGGGTGAACTGTCCTTTGAGGCGGTCAAGTTTGCCTTGAGCGATCCCGCTTCGCGGGTCGCCACGGAGCCGCCCAAGCATCTCGCATCGCACATCCGCAGCATTCACTTTGATGGGGGCATTCTTGACGGGAAAACGCTGCATTTCTCGCCTGAACTGAACACGTTGATCGGCATCCGGGGCAGCGGCAAGTCTTCCATTCTGGAAGCAGTGCGCTACGTCCTCGATATTCCTCGCGGGGAGAAGGCGCAGGACACCAAATACAAGGATGAACTGATCCGCTACACTCTGGGTAGCGGCGGTAAGGTGACGCTGACGGCCTGTGACGTATACGGACAGGAATTCACCATCTCCCGCATTTTCCGCGAAGCGCCGAACGTCTATCTGGACGGCAAATTGCAGCCCGGCGTGTCGATCCGGGAAACCGTGCTGCGCCGTCCGATCTACTTCGGGCAGAAAGACCTTTCCAGCACCGGCGAAGGTTTCGAGACCGATCTCGTGGAGAAGCTGGTGGGCGAAAAACTCCGCACACTGCGAGACGAAATCGAAACCCAACGCCAGCATGTGCGTGATGCAGCAAGTCGCTGGCTCAAGCTCAGCAATACTGCCGAACTCAGGCGTGATTACGAGTCCCAGCTCACCGATGCCAACTTCCGGCTGAAGATATTTGAAGAGTACGGGGTTGCCAACAAACTGCAAAAGCGCCTTGGCTTCCAGCAGGATGCCAGTGCACTGGCTCGCATGAAGGAGCGGGCAGACAGCTTTGTGCTCGCCCTCGGGCAATTGATCGCCGAGCACGAAGACGATCTGCGTAATGCCACGAGCTACGTCTCCAAGCAGAACCCCGACTTCTTCACGGCTTATTACGCCGAATTTGCCAACCTCGTTGCCAAGGTCGATCAGCTCAAGCAAATCGAGCAGGAGGCTCGCGCCTTTACCACCCGGCTTCAAGCCAAACAAGGCGAGTTCGACGGCGCGCGCCAGAGTCTTCAGGAGGAGTTTGCCCAGGTCGAACGTCAGCTGGCTCAGGAACTCAAGCAGACCGGCATGACGGCCATCCAGCCGGATGACTTCCTGACCCAACAGCAGCGCAAAACCAAGGCGGAGCAAATGCTGGAGGCGCTGGCCAAGCAGGAAAGCCAGCAAAGCAGCATCCGCGACGCCCTGTTTGCCGAGATCGACAAGCTCAACGCGCTGTGGCTGCGCGAGTTCAACGCCATCAAGGCCGAATTGGATCGGGTGAACGCTGGCCATACCGCCTTGCAGATCGAAGCCGACTTCAAAGGCGATAAGGAAGCCGCCATCAGTTTCATGCAGCAGCTCTTCAAGGGCAGCAACATCCGCGAAACCACCCTGCGCGCCGTGATGGAGGACTATGCCGATTTCGGCGGCCTGCTGCGCGACTTACCCAACGCCTTGAAAAAAGCGGGCAGCGCGCCGGATGTGTTCGAAAAGACCTTCATGCAGAACCTGACTGAGTTCGTTACCTGGCAGGTGCCCAACCGTTTCGTCATCCGTTATCGCGGCAAGGAGCTCAAGCACCATTCCCTCGGGCAGCGTGCTTCCGCGTTGCTGCTGTATGTGCTCAGCCAGCGCCAGAACGACGTGATCATCATCGACCAGCCGGAAGACGATCTGGACAACCAGACCATCTACGACGACGTGATCAAGCTGCTGCGCGAGATGAAGCCTCACGCTCAATTCATCTTCGCCACCCACAACGCCAACTTCCCGGTGCTGGGTGATGCGGAGCAAGTGCACGCCTGCCGCTATCAGGATGAGCAAGTCGCCGTACAAAGCGGCAGCATCGACGCTCGTCCGGTGCAGGACGCCATCATCAACATCATGGAAGGAGGCGTGGACGCCTTCAACCGACGCAAAGAGGTTTACAACCTATGGAAACCACAGAACTGATCGACTGCTTAAGCCGTGGCGAAGACAGCCGCCATCAGTTCAAAGAGAACTTCACCAATGCCGATGCCCTGGCGGCGGAGATCGTCGCCTTCGCCAACACCGCTGGCGGGCGGATTTTTATTGGCGTGCACAACGACGGCACGGTGCTGGGCTTGTCTTTTGCAGACATCGACCGCCTGAACCAGCTCATCTCCAACAGTGCCTCACAAAACGTGCGGCCTGCGGTGAACCCGCTCACCGAAAATGTGCCGCACCCCAACGGCACCGTGATGGTGGTCACCGTTGCGGAAGGCGTCAGCAAACCCTACATGGACAAGAACGGCGCCATCTGGGTGAAGAACGGCTCGGACAAGCGCCGCGCCACCTCGCGCGAGGAAATCCAGCGCCTGTTCCAGCAGGCGGGTCTGGCGCATGCGGATGAAACCCCCGTGGCGGGCCTGGGCGCGGGCGATGTGGACCTGCCCTATTTCGCAACCTTCTTCGAACAGCAATTTGGCGAACCGCTCGCCCAGCGCAACCTGCCACTGCCGCAGCTCCTGACCAACATGAACCTGATGAACCAGGGGCAGCTCAACGTGGCGGGCGGCCTGCTGTTTGCCAAAGCGCCGCAGTACGCGCTACCCGCCTTCATCGTCAAGGCGGTGGCCTTTGTCGGCACCGAGATCGAAGACCAGCGCTATATCGACAGCCGCGACATCACCGGCAAGCTGGCCGATGTGTTCCAGCAGACACTCGGCTTTATCGTCGCTAACACCCGTGCCACTCAGGGTGAACAGGGCTTCAACTCCCAAGGCCAATCG
>CAJPTP010000007.1 GCA_905373555.1 uncultured Francisella sp.
GGGCTTGGGGGCGCGCGGCCGGGCCCGCGCCCATGGGCGGGGTTTTGCCCGCCAAACGGAAAGACAGTGGCGCGCTTGGGCGCGCCGTTCGCCGAGAGGGCGAACGAAAGGATTCAAAAACATGCATGGCGACGACAGACACAACGGGAAGCCCTCGGGCTTCGGCAAAGGCCCCGGGCGCGGGAGCGACCGGAAAGGCCGCTATTCCGACCGCGGCGAGGGTCGCGGTTTCGATGGCCGCTCGGGCGGCCGCGATCGCGGCTACGCCCGCTCCTCATCCGATGGCAGGTTTGGCGGCTATGGGCGAGACCGCGACCGCGACGGAGACGGCCGCGAGCCGCGGCGTTATTCGGATCGGCCGCGCCGTTTCGACGACGAGGGCGGCATGGGCAGGGGCCGTCCCGATCGCGGGCGCGGCGGCGAGGGCTTTTCGCGCGATCGCGGCGGCTTTGGCCGCAAGGATCGTTTTGAGAGCCGGGGCGACCGCTTCGAGGGCGGGCGCGATTCCCAAGCGCGCCGCGGCTACGGCCGCTTCGCCGACAAAGACGAGGGATCCTTCGGCCGTCGCGGCGGCGACCGCCCCTCGGGCTTTGGCCGCGGATCCGATCGCGGTTTTGATCGCGGATCCGACCGCGGGTTCGATCGCGGGCGCGATCGCTTCGGCGATCGGCCGCGCGGGCGCTTCGAGTCGGAGGGGCGGTTCGGCGGATCGGGCGAGCGGGGTTTCCGCTCGCGCGACGGCGGCCGCTTCGAGGATTCGCGGGAATCGCGCTTCGGCCGCGACGATCGCGCCCGGGGTTTCCGCGAAGGCCGCCGCGACGACCGCTTCGACGCCGGGCGCCGGGATGGCGGCCGCTTTGGCCGGGAGCGCCGGAGCTTTGGCGATTGGGGCGGGGATGAGCGCGGCGGATTCGGCTCGGATCGCTACGAGTTGGGCGGCCGGGGCGAGCGCAACAGCTACGACGAGCGGCCGAAAGGCCATGCGCTGATGCGCGAGCGCAAGCGGCGCATGGAAGAGGAGTTCGGCCGTGACCGCCGCCGCGGCCGGGGCGCCGAGGGGCGAGGCTTCGGCGGCGGCCTGGGCTCGGATAAACCGAGATTCGATTCTCGCCGCGAGCGGCCCGCCCGGCGCGACGATCGCTTCGGCAAACCCCGCAAAAACCGTTTCGAGGCCGAGGAGGAGCTCGACGTTTTTGACCAAGCCGGCCTGGCCGGAGCGGGTTTCGCGCCCCAAGGCGCCGACGCGATGGAGTTTGGCGCGAACGACCCGTCCGCCTTCGACGCGCAAAGGGAGCTCAAGCCGCTTGCGGGCATAGCCCAAGGCGGCGCGGATGCAGACGAGCTCGAAGAGGGCGCGGGCGCGGTTGAGGAAGAGGCGGAAAACGGCCGGTCCGAGCCGTCCGAGGATGGCGGCGCGGATGGCGCGGACGATGCGGTTGGGGATGACGGCCCCGACGACTCCTCCGAGGAAGAGGGCCCGGACGAGGATGTCGAAGAGAGCGACGACGAGGATGGCGGCGACGAGGGCGAATCGGCCGCATTGGAGCCCGCTGTTCGCCGCGCGCGCAAGGGCCCGCTCGGCAAAGCCAAAAAGATGTCGCTGCGCAAGTCCAACAAGAAAATCGAGTCGCAAAACGACAAGCTGCGCGCCAAGCGCGTGGCGCCCGAGCGCATCGAGCCGCAGCGGCTGCAAAAAATCCTGGCGGGCTCGGGCTACGGCTCGCGCCGCGACATGGAGGCTTTGATCGAGCAAGGCCGGGTCAAGCTCAACGGCGAGGTCGCGGTTTTGGGCTCAAGGGCGTCGTTCGGCGACGAGGTGACCATCGACGATCGGCGGTGCAGCCTCAAATGGCCGGATCGGCTGCCGCGCATCGTCCTTTACCACAAGATGGAGGGCGAGATCGTCACCCGCGACGACCCCGAGGGGCGCGTGAGCGTCTACGACCGCGTGCCCGCGTTCGCCGACAAACGGTGGCTTTCCATCGGCCGGCTGGACTTCAACACCTCGGGGCTGCTGATCTTCACGACCTCGGGCGATTTGGCCAACCGCTTCTCGCATCCCTCGAGCCAAGTCGATCGCGAGTACATGGCGCGCGTGTCCGAGGAGATCGATCCGGAAGACCTGGCGCGCCTCGAAACCGAGGGAGTTGAGCTTGACGACGGCTTGGCGAAGGTGGAGTTGATCGAAAAGACGGGCTCGACCGACAACAACGTGTGGTATCGGGTCATCGTGCGCGAAGGCCGCTACCGCGAGGTGCGCCGGATTTTCGAGGCCCTGGGCAAACGGGTCAGCAAGCTGATGCGCGTGCGTTTCGGCCCCGTCGCGATCCCCCCGCGCTTGAAGCCGGGCTTCTACTATGAGCTCAACCCCGTCGAGGTCGATTGGGTGCTCACGCGCATGGGCATGCCCATGTTCGCCAAGCCCTGAGCGCACGGCTCAAGCGGCGGCGCGGATTGCCCGATGGGCCAACGCGCGAAAGCTCGGCGCCGCCGAGCTTTTTTATTTGCCCGCCAAGCGCAGGCCATGCGGCGCCGCCGGCGGCCGCGCCGTCGCCGAATCGAGACGATCGCGCCGGGCTGCGCCAAGCCAAGCCCGAGGGGGCGGCATGTTAGAATGATTCGCCGCGGCCGGGCCGCCCACATGGAGAGCGCCATGAAATTCGTCGAAAAGCTGGAGCAGGAAGGCGAAATTTACAACGAGCATTACACCAACGCGGTCAACGAATACTTGTCCGCGTTGCTCAACGTGCTGCAGCTGGGCTTTGGCGTGCGCTTTGAGGATCGGCCGGACGAAGTGATCCGGGCGGGGATGGAGCTCGCCTCCCAGGTTCAAATCGACGGCTCGTCCAGCGGAGAGTTGGCGAAAGTGACCCGCGATTTGGCCGAAGCGGCGGGAAAATTCCCATCCGCCAAGGGCGGGAGGCTTGAGGGCGTCTTGTCCAAAAGCGCCTTGGCCGATCCCGAGGGGCTCAAAGACCGCGCTTGGGCGGCCGTCGAGCCTTTGGCCGAATTTGCGTCCGGGGCGAAGGGCCGCGTGGAGCGCAGCGCGCTGAAGGCGCAGCTGGACAAGGCCGTCGACATGGCGGGGCGCTGCGCGTTCGCCGCGACGTACGACTTCGAGCCCGATTCCGAGTCCGACCTCGAGTCCGACTCCGAGCCCCAAGATTCTCAAGTCTCCGAAGTCTCCAAGGACTCCAAAGACTCCAAAGAGACCGAAGTCTCCCAAGACTCGGCTCAACGCCGCCTTTCCGAGATGACCTTTCCGTTTCCGCTTTCGGATCCGCAAAGGGAGGTCGTGCAGGACGCGTTGGACGCGTTCGCCTGCGCCGACGCCCGCGAGTTGGGCCGCTGCGCCAAGAGCGTTGCGTCCAAGGTCGATCTGAAAAAATTGGCGGGCGATCCCTTTTTCGACCTCTTGCTCAAGATGTCCGAATTGGAGAAGGGCTTCGACGAAGAGTCCCAGGCCTACGCGCGGATGCTCGACAATCTTGAGGATCCGGATTTGGAGCCTTTCGAGCTGTATTACGCCGTGCGCCACGGCAGGCTGGGCGCCGACATGGCCGAGCAGGGCTACTACGTGTGGCAGCGGCTGTCCGACGCGGAGACCCTCAAGCCCGCCAACGACCCCGACGGCGAGCCCGGGCCCCAAGCGCCGAAGGCCGCCCCGGCCAACGACGCCCCTTCGGAGGGCTCGGCAAAGGGCGAGGGGGAAGGAGAAAGCGCGGGCGCGCAAGAGGGCGCGGGATCCGACGCCAAAGCGTCCAAGCCCAAAAAGCCGCCCAAGGGGAAAGGGGCCAAGGGGGGCAAGAAGCGCAAGCTCACGGCCAAAGAGCAGGAGGAGGCGGATCGGGCGGCGGACGAGGCCGACGAAAGGCTGCGCCGCTTCATGTCGTATTTCGACCTCGACTGTCTGCCGCACAGTTTCCTGTCCGATTACTACGAGGTCATCGGGAACGTGAACGAGGCCGTCGCGGCTCTCAACGGCCGGACTCAAGACGCCGAGCCCTGACGGTTCGGCCTTCGCCCCCGGATGCGCCGACATTCGGCGCGCCCGAGGCCGGATGAAGGGGTGGCCTTGCCGCTTGCCGCCATCGCCGCAGCCGCTGACTGCGGTTTTGCTTTTTTACCCGCCGAGCGCCCCTTCGGGCCGATTCGGCGGCCGGGCGCCTCGGGCTTGGGCTTCCCGCTTTGTTTCTTCTTTGTTTTTTTTGTTGCCGCGGCGCGGCCGAATGCCACGGCCTAAGCGGCCGTTTGTTTATTCCCGTTCGCCGCGACGCGGCCGGGTTGGGGGTGGGGCGATGCCGTCCTTTCTTGACCAACTAAGCCACCTTGCGATCATGCTGTGCCCGATGTTCGTGGGGTTCTTGTTCCCGGTCAGAAGCCCCTTGCTGCGCCGTTTGGCCGCATTGGGCATGAACGCGTGCGTGTACGCGATTTTGCTCGCCATCGGCTTTGGCCTGTCCTTGACGCCCGGGCTAAGCGGCAAAATCGGAAAAATTATGGGCTATGGCCTGACCTTCGCGGCGCTGTTGTTGAGCCTCAACGTCGCCGCGGTCGCGGCCTTCGACAGGTTTTTCCCATGGGCCGCGCCCGAGTCCAAGCCCGCGCAAGGCGGGGCGTCGGGCAAACTGTTGGGCAGCGGCGCGCAGCTGTCTTTCGTCGCGGTGGGCTATGTCGCGGGTCGGATGACCCCGCCCGGGGCCGCGGGGCCCGACGCGATTCAAGACGCGATTTTGGGCGCGCTGATGCTCATGCTGTTTTTGGTCGGCGTCCACACCCGCTCAAGCGGCATGTCGCTGCGCAAAGTGTTTTTCAACAGCCGGGCCATGCAGATTTTGGGCGTGTTTTTGTTTTCCTGCGCTTTGGCGGCTTTTCTCGCGGCGCCGCTGTTGGGCATCCCCTTAACCCAATCCTTGGCGCTGTGCTCGGGCTTTGGCTGGTACTCGCTGTCCAGCTCCGTCATGGCCTCGGCCTACAACCCGTTTTGGGGCAGCGTGGCGTTGGTGAATGATTTTGCGCGCGAGATTGCGGCCTTGGCGCTGATCCCCGTTTTGACGCCCAAGGCCCCGGGCGCCGCCGTGGCGGTGGGCGGCGCCACCAGCTTGGATTTCGCCCTGCCCGTCATCGTCAAGGCGGGCGGCGTGGGCGCCATGGCTTTGGCGATGAGCTTCAGCTTCCCCGTCAATTTGCTTTCGCCGGTTTTGATGGCCGTGTTTGCGAATCTGTGACGCCGGGCGCGGGCCCGGGCGCCGCCCTTTTTTTTCCGCCGGATTGGGCGCTTGAGGCGCCGGTTGCTCACGCATGGGCCGGAAATCGGCGGTATGCCCGCGCGTTTCCCTTCCCTTTCGATTCTTTTTTCTTTTCATTCTTCCGTTTTTTCCACGCTTTTGGGGCGCCTTCGGCCGTTTTTCGCCGCCCGGCCGACGCCGCGCCTCGCCTTCGACGCCATGATCCCCAAAGAATTGTTTGATCGCTTCGCCGACCCCGCGCCCAACCCCGATCTGGACGCCGCGTTCGTTTCGGCCTGCCGGGACTTTTTGCGCTGCGCCCCGGGATGGCGCGGCGTTTCGCCCGAGTCGGCGCCGCCTTGCGCCGAGGGCGATCCGCCCTTCGACTTTTGGGCCGTTTCGGCGAGCGGCGAAAACTGGGCGGTCGTGTGCGACCGAACGGGCCGGGGCGATAGATTGGGCCCCGCCCTCGCGGCGCGCCCGCATTCGGCCGCGCCCGACGGCGCGGGCGCGCTGTGGATGACGGCCTCGGCGGCCCGAGGCTCGGGCAAAGGCGGGAGCGAGCCGCCCCCTCGGCCCGGGGTGTTGCGCATCGATTGGCTCGACATGCTGGCCGCCGATTTGGATTGGGCGCGTTGGGCCGAGGGCGGCGCATTGGCCCGCGTCCGGCGCAAGGCGCTCAAAGCCCATCAGCGCCGGGCCGCGGCGTCCGTTTTGCGGCTGCTTCGAGCCGAAGATCGGGCCAAACTGGTGATGCCTTGCGGCTCGGGCAAGACCCTGTGCGCCGTGAGGCTCATGGATCGGTTGGTGGGCGAGGGGGAGTGGGGGCTGATGATGTTCCCCTCCTTGGCGCTGCTTGACCAAACCTACAAGGAAGCCGCCTTGCAGTGCGAAAGGCCTTTCTTGGCCTTTGCGCTGTGCTCCGACGACAGCGTCGGGGCGGGCGCCGCGCTCGGCGGGGCGGATGCGCAGGGCGCCGCCTTGTCCGATCTGCCCTATCCCGCGAGCACCGACGGCGAGGCGACGGGCAGGGCGATGCGCTTGGCCGTTGAGCGCGACCCCAGGGCCCGGGCCATCGTGTTTTCCACCTACCAAAGCTCGGCCGCCGCCGCGCTGGCGCAGAAAACCGCGGGCGCCCCTTACGCGTTCGCCGTGATGGACGAGGCGCATCGCACGGCCGTCGCCCAATCGCGCCCGGATTCGGCGTTCGCCTTGGCCCACGGTTTGGGCGCGAACCCCAAAATGCTTTGCCGCAAAAGGCTGTACATGACGGCCACGCCGAGGATCTACTCGCCCGACGCCAAAGCTTTGGCCGCCTTGGCCGCCAAACGGCTTGCGGCCGATCCGCCAAAGGCCGTTGAAGGCGCGGCCGATCGGGATCAAAAGGGGAGCGTCGAAGGGGCGCCGGTTGGGGTCGCTAGCTTGGAAAGGGGCGCCCCGGGCGCCCGGTCGGGCGCAGGCGCGCCCGGCTCCGGGCCCGCTTGGGGGCTGCTGAGCATGGACGATGAGGCGGTGTTCGGCAAAACCGCCTATGAGCTGAGCTTTTCGCGGGCGCTGGAGCTGGGGCTTTTGAGCGATTACAGGCTTCGGGCGATCTTGATTCCCAAAATCGCCGTCGCCCCCGCGGCCAACGCGCTCAACGCCATGACCGGCTCGTCTTTCGACGCCAAAACGGTGGCGGAGGTGTATGCCGCGTGCGCCTACCTGGCGGGCGCCGATTTCGTGTGCGGCTTGGATCCGACGGCGCCTTGCGATTCGGATGCGCCCCCCAACGGGCGCGCCGTCGCGTTTTGCTCCTCCATCGCGGCCTCGCGCAAGCGCGCGGCGTGCTTTGAGGCCATGCGCGCGGCGTTCTCGAGGCAAAAAGGCGAACTGTTCGAGGGGCTGCCCGTCGCCCCGGTTTTGGCCCCGGAAATGGCCTTCGACCATGTCGACGGCTCGATGCGCCAGTGGAGGCGCCAGCAAAAGCTGGATTGGCTGCGCCAAGGGGGCGGCGGCGAAGCGCCCGGGCGCGGCGCCGAGCGCGGCGCCAGAACGCTGTGCAACGCCCGTTGCCTCACCGAGGGCGTGGATGTGCCCGCCCTGTCGGCGGCCGTGTTTTTCGACCCCAAGCGCTCGCCCATCGACGTTGCGCAGGCGGTGGGCCGGATCATGCGCAAAAGCGCGGGCAAGAGCATCGGATGCGTGGCGCTGCCCATCGCCTCGGGCGCCGCGTCGTGGGCCGAGTTGGAGGGCGCGATCGACGGCAAGGAGATGGATCCCGCGTGGACGGCGCTGGGCGCCTTGCGCAGCCACGACGACCGGCTCGCGGGCGCGCGTTTCCGCGACCTCGCGCTCAGCGTGTCTTTGGCCTTGGAGCCCGAGCGCATCGACGGCTTTTTCGGGCGCTTCGCGCAAAGCAAGGGATCGGCGCCCAAGACGGGCGATTCTCGCGCCCAAGGCGCGCCGATCGGCCAAGGCGCCGAGCGCGCGAAAGGGCGCGGCGCGCGGGACGGCTTGGCGCGGCCCGGCGACGCCGACGCCCTGATCCGGGCCAAGGAAGAAAGGCGCAAGGAGACCGAACGGCGCAACCGCTTCGCCTTGGTCGCGGATGATCAGGCGGCGGCCGACCCGTTCGCCGAGCGCGCCTTGCGGCTCAAAGCCCGCGCCGCCGACGCGCGCCGCAGCCTGCGCGAGGCCCAACCGGGCTTGGGCGAGGAAGGGGGCGAAGGGTATTTGCCCGCGCTGGATCGCATGGGGACCGAGTTTCGCTCGAAGGCCCCCAAAAAATTGGGCGATGCGAACTATTGGGCGTTCTTCGCCGCCATGGCCGCGCGCATCGCGCCGGAGCTGTCGCGCCGCGTGCGGGCGCTGCCATCCGGCAGCGCCGAGGTGGCGCGCGCCTTCGACAAGGCGGGCGCCGTGTTGTCCAAGGGGCTGGGGGCCAAGCTCGGGCGCGGGGATTTGGCCGACATGGCCGTGCAGCATCTGCTCGCGGCGCCGATCTTCGAGGCGCTGTTCGGCCCGGGCGCCCTGTCGGAGGGCTTGGGCTCGGCCTTGAGCGAGCTGGCCCAAGCGTTGAGGCCTTTTGGCATCGATCGCGAGACCGAATCGCTGTCCGCTTTTTACGACCAAGTGCGCCGCCTCTCCTCGGTCGCCCAAACCGAGACGGAGCGGCAAGAGACGGTGCGCCGGCTGTACGACGGTTTTTTCGCGGGGGCCTTCAAAAAGGACTCGGAACGCCTGGGCGTGGTGTATACGCCCCGCGAAATCGTCGACTTCATTTTGCGCAGCTGCGCGTCTTTGCTTGAAAGCCGCTTTTCGGCGCGCATCGACGACGAGCGCGTCGCCGTGCTCGACCCGTTCGCGGGCACGGGCGCGTTTTTCGCCCGGCTGATCGAAAACGGCATGGCCGACGGGCGCTTGGCGCGATTGGCGGATTTTGGGGAGGCCGGGGCGGACTCCGGATGCATTCGCCAAGCGGGAGAAAAAGCCGAGGAGCCGGGGCTCGAGGCGCCGGAAGGGGCCGGGGGGCGCGAGGAGGGCTCGAGGCGCCAAGGCGGCGAGAAACTGTATTCCAACGAGATTGTGCCCATCGCCCATTACGTGGGGGCGGTCAATCTTCGGGCGTCGGCGCGCTCGCGCTTCGCCCGGGCCCGGGAGTCGGGGCTCGGCCCTTTGGGAAAGCGGCTTCAGGGCTTGGGCGAAAAGGAGGCGCGGCTTTTGGCCGACAAAGCGGCCACAAGGCTGCTGCGCGGCGCGAAGTTCCGCGACACCTTCGCCGCCTACGACGCGCTGCTGGGCGGAGGCGACCCCGAGGCCTGCGCGGCCAACCGCGACGGGCCGACCGTGATCGTGGGCAACCCCCCGTACTCCTCGGGGCAAAGCGACGCCAATCTCGACAACAAAAACCTGGTTTACGACAACGTCTACGCGCGCATCGCGCAGACTTACTCGGCCCGCTCCAAGGCCATCAACAAAAAATCCCTCTACGACACCTACAAGTTGGCCTTCCGCTTCGCCTCCGACGCCGTGGGCCGGCGCGGGATCGTCGCTTTCGTCAGCAACGGCAGCTTTTTGGGCGATAACTCATCCGAAGGCCTGCGCGCCAGTTTCGTCGAGGAGTTCGACGACGTCTTTTGCGTCGATTTGCGCGGCAACGTGCGCAAATACATCCAAGACCGCAAAAGCGGCGAAGGGGAGAACGTCTTCGGGCAGGGCTCGATGACGCCCATTTGCGTGACGTTCTTGGTGCGCGACGGCTCGCGCGGGGAGGGCGAGGCCAAGCGCAAGGCCCGGATCCGCTACTGGGCGGTGGGCGACAAGCTTTCCGCGGCGACCAAGCTCGCGATTTTGGATTCCTTTTCGGATTTGGGCGATATCCCGTTTCGCGACGTCGTTCCCAACGCCGACGGCGATTGGTTGGATCAGCGCAGCGAGGAGTACGCGCGGTTTTTGCCCGCGATCGACCCCGCGACCAAAATGCGCGACGGCCAAGAGATCTTCCGCGTTTTTTCCTCGGGGGTGGCGTCGGCCAAAGACGCTTGGCTGTACGGGATCGACCGCGAGCAGCTGGAGGCCAAGGCCAAAAGCTACCTCGAGGCCTACGAGTTGGAGCGCCGGGCGTTCGCCGCCGACCCGAGGCGGCCCGCCTTGATCGACCCGCGCCGGATCAATTGGTCGGAAGGCGTCGAGCGGCGCTGCCGCAAAGGCCAAGTCGTCAAGTTTGACCCGGGCCGCATCGGCGTGGCGCACTACCGGCCGTTTTTCAAAACGGGGGTTTATTTCGACCGGGCGCTGTTCGAGCGCTCCTACCGCTTTCCGATGCTTTTCCCAACCAAAGCCGCCCGCAACCTCGCGATCGTGTGCTCGGCGAAATCCACGGCGGCGCGCTTCGGCGCCTTGATGGTCGACTGCGTGGCCGACCATGGGATCTTGCCTTCCAATCAATGCCTTCCTTTGTATTATTTCGAGCCCCTCGACGCCGATGCGGCGCGCCGCGACCCTTGGGTCGAGACGGAGGGCGGCGGGGCGGATCTGTCCTCGCCCCCGGGGGCCGCTTGCGCCAAGGCCCGCGTCGCGGCCCTCGGCGCGGGCCGCGACGGGGGTTGGGGGATGCGCGACCCGCTGGATTTGGGCGGCCCCATTCCGCGCGGCTTCGCCCGCAAAGACGCCATCCGCGACGGCGCCTTGGCGCTGTTTCGGCGCGCCTACGGCGACGAATCGATCGAAAAGGGCGACATTTTCTTTTACGTGTACGCGGTGATGAACAGCGCCCAATACGTGGGGCGCTTCAAAAACGATTTGGCCCGAGACAACCCGCGCATTCCGCTGTGCCGGGAGTTTTGGCGATACAGCGAGATCGGGGCGCGCTTGGCGCGGCTGCACTTGGGTTTCGAGACGGGCCCGCTGCTCGCGGGGGCGGCGCTCTTTGTCGACGGCTCGCGCTATGGGCCCGCCGACGAGGCGGGGATCGCGCGCTTAAGCGCCGAGCATCCGAGCCTGCTGCATAGCGGCACGGCCAAGTGGGTCAAAACCCGAAAAAACTCGCGCCCGGACAAGAAAAACGCCGCGCAATCCGCGGCCGATTCTTTCGGCGGCTTGGCCGTGTCCTTCAACCGCAGGCTGACCGTGGCGGGCATCCCGGAGGGCGTGCAGCGCTACGAGCTGTGCGGCAAATCGGCCATGGATTGGTTTTTTGACCGGCACCGGCCGCGCGTGGACAAGCTTAGCGGCATCGTCAACGACCCCAACCGGCGCCAAGGCGATCCGTCGTACTCCTTGAAACTGATGCTGAGATTGGCCGAAATGTCGCTGCGATCGGTCGATCTGATCGATTCGCTTCCCGATCGCCTGGACATTCTGCGCTAGGCGATCCGACGGATCCAGGCCGGGCCTGATTCGGCCCGATTGGGCCGGTTTGGGCCAAGCTTCGGCTTGGGCTCTGGTTTTGAGCCCCGGGTCAAGGCTCGAGCCCTGCTTCAAGGCGCGGGCCGTTCGGCGCTTTCCCGCCCGCGGCCGCGCCTTGGAGCCACCCAACGGCCGCGCCCGAGGCATGGGCGCAGGGAAAGGCCGGCAAGGGGCGATTAGGCCGTCGGGGGCGGCGCGCTAGAATATCCGACGCATCGGCCTTGCCGCTCCCGGTCGCCCGGCCGCGGCGGCAAGCCCGCCCAAGTGCGGGGGCCGCCGATCGAATCGAGTCATTTGGCGCGGCGGGCGCCGTCTCGCCGCCGGAGAGGAGAAGGTCGAATTCTATGTTCGAGCATGTGGAGTACTACGCGGGAGATCCCATTCTGAGTTTGAATGAGGCCTTCGCCAAAGACGATCGGCCCAACAAGGTCAATCTCGGCATCGGCGTCTATTGCGACGAGGACGGAAAGGTGCCGCTGCTGGGCTCCGTTTCCAAGTCGATCGATCGGCTGGTCGCCAAGAAAGCGCCCCACACCTACTTGCCCATGGATGGTTTGCCGGACTACCGCAAAGGCGCGGTGCGCGAGGTTTACGGCGACGACTGCGCCGCGGTCAAGGAAGGCCGGGTGGCGTGCATGCAGTCGCTCGGCGGCACGGGCGCTTTGAGGCTGGGCGCCGCGTTCATCGCCCAGTGGTTCCCGGGCAGCAAAGTGTGCGTTTCCAAGCCCACGTGGGCCAACCACATCGCCATTTTCGAGGACTGCGGGATCGAGGTCGGGACCTACCCCTATTACGACAAGGACACAGGCGGGGTCATGTTCGATCGTCTGATGGAGAGCGTCAAGGGCATGAGCGCCAAGACGGTCGTGCTGCTGCATGCCTGCTGCCACAACCCCACGGGCGTCGATTTGAGCGCGCCGCAGTGGGATGAGCTGTTGCGCTTGATCCAAGAGAAGGATCTGATCCCCTTCATGGACATCGCCTACCAAGGCTTGGGCGACGGCTTCGACCGCGACGCTTACGCCCCGCGCAAGGCGGCGGAGATGGGCTTGCCGCTGTTCGTGTCCAGCTCCTTTTCCAAAAACATGTCCTTGTACGGCGAGCGCGTGGGGGCGCTGTCGGTGGTGTGCCCCACGGCCAAGGAAAAGGATCTCGTCCAAGGCCAACTGAAGTCCGCCGCGCGCAAGATCTACTCCAGCCCCTGCCACTTCGGCGGGCACGTGGTCGCGGGCGTGCTGTCCGACGAGCGTCTGCGTCAAGAGTGGCGCGAGGAAGTCGCCGCCATGCGCGCGCGCATCGCCCAAATGCGCCGGGCGCTGCAAGACGCCGTCTCGGCGAAGGTCACCGACCGAGACTTTTCCTACTTCACCAAACAGCGCGGCATGTTCAGCTTCACGGGGCTCAACCCCGAGCAGGTGGAGAAGCTCAAGCAAGAGCATGCGGTTTACATGGTCAAAAGCGGTCGCATGTGCGTCGCGGGCTTGAACAGCCGCAACGTCGAGCGCATCGCCGAAAGCTTCATCGCCGTTTTGAAATAACCGCCCCCGGCTGCGCCGGACGGCCCGCTTCGGGCAAACCTCGATCGGGCGGCCCCGCTTGCGCCGCGCCGCCCCGGACTGGAAAAAAGAATCCGCTGGCAAGCGGATTTTTTTTGCGCCTTGCCGCGGCTTTGCCCCAAAAATGAAAGCGCGGTTTGACAACTGAGCGCAAAGGGGGAGGCTCCCGCTCGGCCCGCCGGGCGTCGATGCGCCAAGAACGCCCGGGGCGCGGAGCGCAAAAACGCCCCAAGCATCGCCGAGCCGGATCGGGTTGACGCTTGGGCGCGCCATCCTGCGAAGCCAAGCGGCCCGGGCGGCTGTTCAGGCTCCAACTGCAGCCGATCGATGGCAAAGAACCCCGCCGTCTGGGCCGGCGCGGCAGCGAGCGCCGGCCCCACGACCGATCCAACGCCATCGACCGCGCAAAGCGAGGCCATGGCGCCGGCGCTCACCTGGAGCGACGTGATTTGCCACCGGGGCTTGGCCATCCGCCGGGATCGCGGCGAAGAACGCGTCGACCGCCTCGCGGCTGACGAGCAGCCCGGCAAACACCGGACCCGCCGCAGGCAGAGCCCGCAACGATACGATCAGCAGGATGCGCATGGCCCGGCAGGCGAGCATGAAGCCGCCCACTTTCGCAAGGAGAACCGTTCGCCGCCCCCGCCGATCACTCAACGCTCCCCGGGGCCGCGACAGCAGTATCCACAACACGCCTCCCACGGTGACCGCCGCGCCGGCCTGCCGGTGGCCAAATGCAGCGATCGCGCGATCGATCGGGCCGGTCAGGGATGCGAACGCCATCATGGCCATGGCGCAGGTCATGTAGGCCGCCATCAGCGGCTTGATGTTGAAGCGGGCCGCGCTAACCAAGGGCTCGCCGCTGACTGTCACCGAGTTCGCGTTGTCTTGAGTCATGTCGTTTCGCCTCCACGGCGCCAAGCCGGATGAAGGCGGGTTGCATAGTCAGCCGATGGGTTCTGTTATTGCCAATAGCAACAACACAAGCGTCAGCGCCACGAAGAAGACGACTGCCGGAGCGCCGGACTGGATGGTCAGCGCCCGGTCAAAGCGCGCCTTCCGCTTCGACGGAACCATGCCGCGCGGCGTCGGCAATGCCTCCCGAGCGTCACCGCTTTGATGGTCGAGGGTTTGGGCGCGATCCATGGAGCGTCCGGCGTCTCGTCGTCAGCTTGTTTCTCATGGCGCATTCAGTACACATAGGTCGCCGTCACGCCGATTGTCCGGCCGGGCGCAATCTGCGCGAAGTTGCCCGTGGGGCCGTAGGAGAAGCCATAGGTTCGATAATCTTGATTCGTCAGGTTCTGCGCGTAGAGCATCAATTCCAGATTGCTGGTTGGCTGCCAGCCCAAGCCCGCATCCACCACGGTGTACGCACCCTGGCGCAGGGTATTGGAGCTGTCGAAGTAATGCGCCCCCGTGCGGCGCACAGTTAACTGCGGCCGAAAGGCGGTGTTGCCCACGGGTATATTGCCCTTGACGCCCAGCGTCAGGCCATACTTGGGCGCCATTGGCACATCGTTGTGCGCGCAGCCGGTGCAAGCTCTGGAATCCTCGAAGCGGCGGAAGGTCGCGTCATTCATGAAGCCTCCTGCGCTGAGCGTCCATTGCCGGGTGACATTCCACTCAGTGTTGAACTCCACGCCCACCGAGCGGGTATCGCCAACGTTTCTCAGCGTCTGGTTGCCCATGTCGCCGTCTCCGTAAAGCTGCACGTCCTTGCCGTCCACCCGGTAGAGGGCGATGCCGGCGCGCATGTCGTTTCCGGTGTAGCGCATGCCCGCCTCGTAGCTGATCGAGCGTTCGCGGCCATACCCGGCGGCATCGTCTATGCTCGATGGCGCCAGGTTGTAGCCCAGCGGCTTGTAACCCTGAGCCACATTGACGTAGCCGCGCCAATTGGGGGTGAACCGGTAGCCTGCGGCCAAGTGGCCGAGCCACGTCGTTTGGTCGCTGGAAGCATGCCCCCGGAAGGCGCTGCCCATCATGTTGCCCTGGAAGCGGGTTCTGGCCTCATCCCGGGTGACGCGCAGCCCCGTGGTGATGTCGGCCTTGGGGCTCAGGTGCCAAGTCACGTCGCCATAGGCCGCCAGCGCTTCGCTGCGGTTGTCAGACGACGAATCCATGACCCGGAGAAGACTGGGCAGCACCATGTCGAACTGGTAGCCGCGCGACAGGTTCACCTCTTGCCGGTAGAGGCCGAACACCGCATCCAAGGCACGGGAAGACGTCTCGCCCTGTTGCGGCGAACGTGTCGACAGGCGCAATTCCTGGGTGTTCTGCTTCCAGCGCTCGGAGAACTGCGGGAAATACGCATCCAGCGGCCATTGACGTTTTGTGCGCACCCGCTGGCCGCCGGCAATGGCGCTCAACCGCCAGATGCCGAAGTCATACTGACCATTGACGGCGACGCTGTTGGCGCAGCGCCGCTGGTGAAAATCACGGTAGGCTTCCGGCAGGTTGGGCAATACATAGGCCCTGCGGGACTTGTAGTCGTCGAACAGCGTATAGGCTTCCTGATCGCCCGTGGCGCAGTCGCGGCCGGCGCTCAGCCCCACCTCCCATGGACTGCCGGCCGGGGCCAAGCGCAGCTTGACATTGCCGGCGCGCGAACGCACGCCTCCCAACTGATCGCTGCCGATGACATCGCTGCGCAAGTCACCATTGACATCATTGCCCAGCAAAGAGACCGAGCCATACAGCAAATCCTTGGCCAGTGGGCCGGAACCCTCGACCTGCAACTGATAGCCGTCCCGACTCGAT
>CAJPTP010000008.1 GCA_905373555.1 uncultured Francisella sp.
CCCTCAAAGGCCTTGTCGGCCAAAACCCCCGCCGCCGCCTTGCGCCTGACGGCTTCGGCGTCCGGCGTCGTTTTGCTGTTTGTCGTTGACACTCTGAATCTCGGGCGCGGCATGGGCAAGCAAGCAAGCGAAACGCCGCGCCGCGCAAAAAATGGAAGAAGGGAGGGCCCGGCCGGCGCCCGGCCCAACCGCCCCGGATCGATCGACCCCAACCCGGATCGCGGATTCGGGGTCGCAAGACAGGCTCAACGGGGGGAGCGAAATCGGCTCCGCTTCTTAAACAACCGCCCGGCGGCAATCCGCCGGGCTCAAAATCGCGGGCGAGCGCGCCGCCCGGCGATGCGCCTCAATCACTTCCAAAGAGCGGCGCCGGAGGCGTCCTTGATCTCGGTTTTCCAAGACTCGCGAACGGAGCCCGTGACCTCGTCGGGCAAGGGCACGTAGTCCAACTCGACGGCGCTCTTGCCGCCCTTTTTCCAAGCCCAGTCGAAAAACTTCAAGACCTCTTTGGTTTGCTCGGGCTTATCGGCGGCCTTATGCACCAAGATGAAGGTCGCGGCGGTGACGGGCCACGACATGTCGCCGGGCTCGTCGGTCAAGACCACGCCCATGCCGGGCGCGCTTTTCCAATTGGCGTTGGACGCGGCGGCGGCAAAGCTCTTTTGCTCGGGCTGAACGACTTTGCCGTTCTTGTTTTGCATCGCCGTCCAAGCCAAGTTGTTTTGCTTGGCGTAGGCGTATTCGACGTAGCCGATGGAGTTGGCCAGCTGCTTGACGTAGGCGGCGACGCCCTCATTGCCCTTGGCGCCTTGGCCGACGGGCCACTTCACGGACTTGCCCTCGCCAACCGAGCTCTTCCAGCCCGCCGAAACCTTGGACAGGTAGTTGGTCCAGCCAAACGTCGTGCCCGAGCCGTCGGAGCGGTGAACAACCACAATGTCGGCTGAGGGCAGGTTCAAACCGGGGTTAAGCTGTTTGATGGGAGCGTCATTCCACTTTTTGATCTTGCCCATGAAGATGTCGGCCAAAACGGGGCCCGACAAAGTCAGCTTGCCCGCTTTGACGCCCGCGATGTTGACCACGGGCACGGTTCCGCCGATCACGGCGGGGAACTGCAGCAAGCCCTCTTGCTTGAGCTTGTCTGCCTTCATCGGATCGTCGGAGGCGCCGAAGTCGACGGTTTTGGCGATGATCTGCTGCTGGCCGCCGCCCGATCCGATCGACTGGTAGTTGACCTTCACTCCGGTTTCGTTTTGGTAAAGCGAAGCCCACTTGGCATAGACCGGATAGGGGAAAGAGGCGCCCGCGCCCGTGACGGTCGGGGCGGCGAAAGCGGACGCGGCGAAGCCCATGGCCGCGATGGCGGCCAAGCGGCCGATTGCGCGATTCTTCATTCGAAACTTTTCCTTTTGCAAAAGCCCGACAGGCGCCTTTGTTTTGCGCCGCCGGGCGGTAGCCGGGCACTGCGTTGCGCGAGCCACTCGCGCAATCGGGGGCATGTTAGCCGCCGATTGTGACAAACGAATGACGCCGCGGGCGCAGCGCCTCTTCATTTTTCTTTGCTTTTAAAGGGATTTTTGGTTGAAAGGAAAGGAGGGGAGAAACGGAAAGGAAGAGGGCGGAAGGGGCGGATGGGCAAAAAGAGAGGCAAGCGAGAGAGCGGATGGAGAAAAGAGAGGGGGAAAGGAGAAGGGAAAAGAGAAGGGAAAAAAGGGAGCGAGGGGAAACGAAAAAGGCGAGGCGCCGGGCGCAACTCGCCTTTCTTGTTTTTTCCCGCAGGTCGGCCCGGCGCCCGAACCGGCCGGCTCAATCGTAGCGGCGCGACAGGCGCGACTCGAAGCTGAAGCCCTCTGTGCCGACGGTTCCGATCAGCTTGAGCGACCGGCCCCAACTGTAGACGAGCTTGACCAGCTGCGAGGAGCTGTTGAGGCCGTACTCATAGCCCAAGTAGATGTTGTCGGTGATGTTCTTGCCGACGGTCACCATCTGCTCGGCGGGGTTGACCTCGCCCGTCTTGGAGTCCGCGGTTGGCCTGGCGTTCACGCCGATCTCGTCGAACAGCCCGATGGAGTTGTTGATGCTGCCCGCCAACAGCGAGCCCGCCGCGAGCGCCAGCGCCGCGTCGTCGCGCTCGCCCGCGGGGGCGCGCCCCAAGATCAGCCACGCCAACTTGTCCTTGTCCGACAAAGGCTGATCGGCGAACACGTCGAGGCTTGGCATCTCCACCGTGCCCGAAACATCGACCCCCACGCCCACGGGCGAATTGCGTCGCTTCGCCCGGATGCGCAGGCTGGGATTGTCGGCGGGGCCGGAGAACGTCACCGCGCCGCTCTCGATCTCCAAGTCTTGGCCGTAGGCGCGATACATCCCGCGGCGGGCGTACACGGTTCCAAGCAGCCTGAAGCCTCGATCGGGGCTCGAGACGGCCTGCAGCCGCCCGCCCATCAGGATGTCCAGCCCCTCCCCCTTGAAGCGGAAAGCGTTGTTCAAATCCAGCTCAACGTCGACCTTGAACGGCAAGGGAGGCTCCTCGGCCTTGGGCTTTTCCCCCAACACCGTCACGTCGTCGCTCAAGCGCGGCATGCCCGATTTGGGAAAATCCAGCAACGCCTCGTCAAGCTTGAGCTTGCCGCCCAGCGCCAAGCCATCCGAGCGCGAGTAATCCAATTGGGCCTCGCCCGACAAGGTGACCTTGCGGTCGGGCATATTCACCGCGTTGAACCGATCGAGCCGAGCTTTCAGTTTCGCGACGGGTTCATCGCCCTCCAGCGTCACATCGCCCGACACGACGACGGCGCCCTCCCTTTTGCCCGCAAAGGACAAGGCGTCAATCGTGAGCGCCCGCCTGTCGAATCGCGCCGCCAAAGAGCCGTTCTCAAAGCGCAGGCCGGTGTCGGCGTCGCGGTACTCCACCCCCTCCGCCGTGATCGGCCCGCTCAGCTCCGGGCGCGAGACCGTGCCCGACACCTCAACCGTCGAGCGCGCCCGGCCGCGCAAATCCATGCCCACCGGCATGAAATACCGATAGCGGCCCAAATCGTCGGCGTCGACCCGCAATTGGCCGGCAAGCTTGGAGGCGCCGAATTGCCGACTGTCGTAATCGACGGCCACGCGGCCTTCTGCGCGGCCAAAATCGGTGGCCAAGCTAAGCCGGTTGTCCAGCCTGGAGCCCCTGAACTCCGAGCGCAGGCTCGCCGAGGAGAGCCCGATCCCGCGCTTTTTGCCCGGGATCGCGACGTCGCCCGAGTCGCGGCGCAAGTCGATGTAGCCCGAGGCCGCGTCGCGCAGGGAAAAGTCCCAATCGCCCGTGACCACGAGGTTTTGCTCAAAGCCCAAGGGATACACGGCGTCCAGCTGGCTCAAGTCGATGGAGCGGGCCGACCCTTTGGTCGAAAACCCCTTGCCCTTGGCCCACTCCAAGCGCCCCAGATCCAACGAGCCGCCGAACAGCCCCCAGCGGGCGGGCGAGACGGAAAAAGAATCGGATGAGGCGGACACGCGCGCCGCGTTGAGCAGCCTGATTTGCGCCGCCCCGCCCAAATTCAGGCTCGACACGTCGCCCGTCCAGCGCCAAGCGGAGTCGAAGCCGCCGCGCGAGCGCAGCGTGAGCCTGTAGTTTTTGTCGTCCAGCGACATGTCCAAATCGCCCGCAAAGGCGTGCGAGGCCAAGGTGCCCGAGGCTTGGGCGTCGATTTGGCGCACCTCGACCCCGGGCAAGCTCACCCCCGAGCCCTTCACATCCACGGCCAAAGGCTTGCCCAAGTCGGGGCTGGCGAGAATCCTGTAGCTTAGCCGCCCGGCCTTGACCGCGTCGAACGCCTTGAAATTCGCCGCCGAGCCCGCCAAATCGACGCTTAGCGTCTTGGGTTCGCCCTGCGCATAGCCCTTGGCCGTGAGCGAGCCCGCCAAGCCAAAACCGAACGGGGCGAGGTTGGGGGCGTCGACGTCGAGGTTGAGCCTGTCGCCGGGCTTGCCGAAGGCCCCGCGCGCCTCGATGCGGTTGTCGGCCAAGGCCACGCGCAAATCGACGTCCTTGGCTTCGCCGTCGGCGTACTTGGCGCCGCCCTTGGCGGAAAACGGCTTGCCGTCGATTTGGCTCTCGCCCAAATTCAACTTCGCCTTCACTTCCATCCCGGATGCGCCGTTTGAGCCCGAAACCTCGACGTCGCCGTTGACGCTGCCGTCGGGCAAGCCGGATGCGAGCAGGTCGGGGTTGAGGTCGGAAACGCGCGCCATCGCCAAGAAGCCGCCCGAGCCGATCCCGTATTCCCCTTTAAGCTCGATCTTGCCCTTTCCCGCCCCCAGCTTAGCTTGCTCGACGACGAGCGTCTTGTCTTTTCCCTCCCCGCGCGCGCTGATTAGCGCTTCCAAAGCCAAGAACCCGGATGACAGATCGGCCTTCACCGTCGGGCCGGAGGCGGGCCCCTTCACGGTCGCCGAGCCAAAGAGCGACAGCGGCGGCTTGGGGCGCCCCCGCAACGCGGCGGCATCCTTGCCCTCGGCCTTGCGCTTGGCTTTATCTTTGGCTTTTCCCTTTGCTTTGCCCTCCGATTCGGCGTCGATCTTGGCCTTGGCGCCGCGGCGCGCCGCCTTGCCCGATCCCGGGGCGCGCTCGGATCCGGCCGCTTGCCCCCCCTCCTTTTCGGCCATTCGAGCGTCTTTTGCTTGGGCTTTGGCTTGGGCGCGGCGCCGGCGCGCATCGTCGGAATCGATGAAATCGGAGAGCTTCACATCCGCCAGCCGCAGGGACAGATCCAAGGGGGCGTCGCCGGACACGCCGACGCTGCCCTCCATTTCCACCGAGCCCCCGTCAATCAGCCGGGCGACGAGATTGTCGAACTCGACGCTTTGCATGCCGCGGGCGACGAAAAAGGCGCTTAGCCCATCCAACGGGATCATGCCGTCCGACGCCCCGCCCGAATCATAGTTCTCGAGCATCAAAAAGCCGTCCATATCCCCGTTCGCCGATTGCGCTTCGGCGCCCGGCGATTCCGTCTCGGCGGCCGCGCCGGGCTTGGGCTTGGGCTCGGGCTTGGGGGCAAGATCGGCCGAGTCCGCGGATGGGGCTTGCGAGGCTGCGGCGGGATCGGGGGCCTTGGGCTCGCGCGGCTGAATGGAGGCGATCAGGGACAGATCGGCGCGCGGAAAGTTCGGCCAAAACACTTTGGGGTTGAGGTTGGAGGCGTTGGCCTCCAACCGGCGCGCGATCCCCGCCAGACCTTGGCCGAAAGGCGAGATGAGCCCCGTCGCGCGCAGGCCCACGCCCGATCCGGTAAGCCGGGCGTCGACGTTGAGCGTTGCGAGGCTGCCTGTCGCGTCAAGCTTGGCCGACACGGGCAAGCCGCCCAGCTCGCCTGCGGCCGATGCGCCCACAACGACGGGAAAATCGCCGCCGTCCTCGGCAAAGGCGGAAAGCGAGGCGGTCGCCCACGGAAAAACGATGGAATCGACGAACAAAGAGTGCATGCCGTCGGAAAAGGAGTAGGAGCCCTCGGCCGATTCGATCGCGACGTTGTCGCGCTTGCCCAGCGCCAACCCGCCAAACTCGAAGCGGTCGATCTTGACGTCGATGGGCAGCCCAATGCTTTTGGGCATCTTCGCGGGCTTGGACTCTTTTTCGCGATTTTCGGGGGAGACGAAAAAAACCCGGCCCACTTTCAGCAAGGCAATGCGCGCCCAAGGCCCGGAGCCGCCCTTGGCCCAGCGCAGCTCGACGCCGTCGATCTCGCAGCGCATCCCGTCTTGGCCGGAGAGGCGGTAGTTGCCCACGCGAAAGCCGCCCAAGACCGAGCCCGAGATCGAATCGGCGCGAGCCGCGTAGCCCGCCTTGGCGGGCAACTCAAGCAAGGCGTAGCGCAGGGCGCGTTCGCTGCCCAGCGCCCAATACGCCGCGAGCGCGAGGCTCAACGCCGACAAGACCAGAAACCCCGCCGCGAACAGGGCGGCGCGCTTGGCCCAACGGCGCCGCCCTTTGCGCGCCCGGCCCGGTTCGCCGCCGCCCGGCGCCGCGCCGAAATTGGGCGCGGGATGGCTTTGCGAAGAGGCCGGCGCGCCGACTTGGGGTTCGGCGCCCGAACCCTCGGCGGCCAAAACAAGCCCGCCCGCTCGCGCGGCTTCAAGGGCAAGGCGCGGCGAAGCGATCCCGCGGCCGGCGTTGGGGCCGAGCCCAAGCCGCCGCGCGAGCGAAACCAATTTGTCGATCGCCTCGTCAAGCATGCGCAAACTCTGCTCCGCCCCGCGCCGGGCGCGGTTGCGGGGATTGAAAAGAAAGAAAACGGACAACGGACAACCCAAACCGAAAAAATTGGAATCCAAGAGCCGAAGCTTCGAGCCGCGCCGATTCAAGGCGACGGAAACAAAAGAAAAAAACAAGGGCGAAAAGGGCCGGGCGCGGCGCCCAAGCCCGGAAAAGCGCCTAAAAATGCGTGCCCAAGCTCACGTACCAGGCGAATTTGCGGTTGTCGTGGCCGTAGGCGACGTCGAACGACAGCGGCGCGACGGGCGAGAACCACCGCGCGCCCACGCCCGTGCCTTGGCGCCAATCCATATCCTTCCAATCGTCGGCCACGGCGCCCGCGTCGTGAAACACGGCCAGCGAAATCGAGCGGCTCACGGGGTATTGATACTCGACCGAGGCCGTCGCCATCGCTTTGCCGCCCAAAATCGAGTCATCCGGGCCCTCCACCCCGATGGCGTCCTGCGCGTAGCCGCGCACGGACGTCGCGCCGCCCGAGCGAAACAGCAGATCCATCGGAATTTTGGACGAATCCTCGTTCGAGCGCACGCAGCCCGCGGCCGCCCGGAAGACCCAAGTGCCCCATTCGCGGTTTTCGGGCGTGTAGAAAAACGAGCCCCGGGCGCTCAACCGCTGCGCCGAAGTGCTGGAAAACAGCGTCCCGGGCGTCATGCCGTATTTGACGCTGACGTAGTAGCCGTTGTACGGCCTTCGCTCCGTCTCGATCGCGTTGCGCGTCCACGCCGCGTAAGGCATGAAAATGTGGCTTTCGCCCAAGTCCATGCCGTCGGAGGTTTCGGGGTGGTCGTAATAGTGCTCCACCCCGAGCGACAGCTCGTTGCGGTTTCTCTTGATTGAGCTCAAAAGCGAGAAGCGAAACTGGCGGTTGCGGACGTTTTGCGAAACGCGGTCGCTGTAGGTGGCCGTCGCGGTGGCGAAGCGGCCGCTTTTGCGCCGCGGCTGCGTGAGCCCCAGGCCCAAATACTTGTAGTCGCGCGCGGCCTCGACCACCGCGTTGCCTTTCCAGCCCGAGCCGAACAGGTTGATGTGCTCGATCCCGAAGCGCCCGCCCAAGCCGTCGGCGGAGCTGAGCTTGACGCCCACGTCGACCTTTTTGGCCTTGAACTCCCTGACCTTCGCCCGAACCGGAACGGCGCCGTCTTGGATGGCGTCGAAATCGGCGCTCACGGCGGCGCTGGAGTAGTGGCCGTCTTGCTCCAAGGCGCTTTGGTAGGCCACCAAGGACGAGACGTCGTACACGTCGCCGGGCTCGAATCCGCGCAGGTTCTCGGCCAAGCCCAAGGGGTAACGCCGCGCCCCCTCGACCGTGACCGCCCCGAAAACGACCGGCGCCCCGCTGTCGATCACCACCTTGGCCGAAGCCGTGTTCCGGGCGGGATTGACCGTCACGCCCGATTCCTTGATTTTGGCCAAGGGGTATTTTCTCTTGGTCAAAGCCGACAGGGCCGCGGCCTTGCTCGCGCCCCATTCGCTTTGCGTGAACGTCTTGCCGATGTTCAGGCGCCAATCGCGAAACAGGTCGCGGTAGATCAGGGCGGCTTGGGGGTCGCTCTCGGCCTCGCCCACGATCACGGCCACCACGTTGTCGATGCGGGCGGGCTCCCCGGGACGGGCTTCGATGCGATATTGCGAGCCATCCAAGGACACGCTCAATTCGTAGTTGAAATAGCCCAAGGTCTTGAGCATCTGCCCCGCCTCTTCGGGAATGGACGCCAACAGGTACTCCGTTTGCTCGGCGTCCATGTTGGGGTAGTCCTTTTTGGCGATGATGGACAGATGCTTTTCCAGCAGCTCCTTGGCGTCGGAAGAGCCGGGAACGCTCACCGTCACCGTGTACGGATAGACGCCCGGGGGCAGCGCGACGGGCGCGCTTTCCTCTTCCCGCCCGGAAGGTCGGGCGGCGGCCGATCCGTCGGCCAAGTTTTCCGCCCGGCTCCCCCCATCGCCCCGCGCCGAGGCGCCCAAGGGCGCGCCTGCGCCCGCGCTCTCGGCCGCGACCGACGCCGAGCCCGGAGCCGTCTGCGCTTCAGCCTCGGCCCGGGCCACGAGAGGCAGCGCCAAAGCGCAGGCGAGCCACCACGCAAGCTTCATCGAACGCTCCCTTTCGGGGTCAAGGCCGCGCCGACCCAAACGAAAAACGGAAAAAGCCCAAGCCCACGCCGCCGCGCTCCCGAGGATCGAAGGCGCGGGGCAAAAAGACGCCAAAACCGGGCCCAAGGCAAGCAGGCGCGGGCGCGGGGGCAAAAAGCGGCGCAGATCGCGCCGCGCCTAAGCCCTTGGCGCCCGATCATCCGAGCCCGAGCCTTGCCCCGGGCTTTTGGCGCGGCCTTCCCCCGGATCCTCGGCTCCGGGCTCGCTTTTGGGTTCGCCCAAGGATTCGCCCGCCGACCTTTCCCCCTTCTTCGACCCCGCCTTTTCCGACCCCGCGTTTTCTTCCGTTTCCGTTCCCTGTTCGGGGCCGGCGGGCAGCGGGGCCGAAGGCGCGCCGCCCGCGGCGGCGGGCGCCGCCCGCCCGGCCTCGGCCAAGCTGCGCCGGATGGATTTCTTGCGCACCACCCAAGCGATCTTCAAAAAGCGCTCAAACGACCCCAAGGCGGTGGGGGCGAGCAGCAGCAAAATGACGATCGAAACGGCTCGGGGGAAGAAAAACACGAACAGGCACAGCGCCGTGAGCGAAAGGAAGATGCCGAAGAAGGAAAAATACTCGCTCTCGTCGACCTCGTCGATGCGGCCTTTGAACACGTCTCCCGCGGCCTTGGCCAAACGCAGCCCGAAGCGCGCAAAGCGCAAGTTGCGCTGCGAGCGCACGGAGCGTTTCGCCTCGCGCTTGGCCTCAGGCGACCCCGAAACCTCCGCCTCGCCCAAATCGACGATGCGGCGGGCCTTGGCTTTGATTTTGGCGGCGCCTTTGTTCTTGGCGGGCATCATCGAGACGAAAAAGCGGCTGAGCTTTTGCCCGTTGAGCTTGGACAAAGCGTCGAGCTCTGCCCGGGTTTGGGCTTCCAACGCCTCCTGCTCCACGGCGCTCAAGGCGATCTCGCGGGCGTTTTTCAAATCCTCGAGATAGTCCTGCGCCAGACGCTCGCAGGTTTCGCCTAGGCAGACGACATCCAGCTCGCTGTTGGCGAACCAGCTGCTGTAATTGAGGTTGGTCGAGCCCACGCGGCACCACGCGTCGTCGATCACGGCGCTTTTGGCGTGAATCATCGATCCGTTCCACTCAAACACCCGGGCCCCCGCCTCAAGCAAAGCGCGGTATTGGGTGCGCGAGACGCGGGCGATCCAGCGGATGTCGCTGGAGCGCGGCACGAGCACGCGCACGTCGGCGCCCCCGCGCGCGGCGTTGAGCAGCGACTGCAGATACAAGGCGTTGGGCATGAAATAGGCGTCGGTGATCCACACCCGCTTTTTGGCCGACGCGATCGCGCCCAAATCCAAGCGCATCATGTTGGGAAAATCGCGGGCCGACGCCACCGCCCGCGCCACCTCCCCGCCCTCTTGGGGCGGGGCCTTGAAATCGATGTGCTCGGGGATGGAGCCGCCGCTGCCGATCCAGCTTTGCCAGAAAGCGATGAACACCTGCGCCGTCACAGGCCCGCGCAGCAGCAGCCCCGTGTCGCGCCACTCATCGCCCTTCTCGCGGCCGCCCTTGTCGTTGCCCTCCCAGCGGCTGGACACGCACAGGCCGCTGACGAACGCGAGCTTTTGATCGACCACGATGGTTTTGCGGTGGTCCCGGCAAACCATCGACCAGCCCGACGTCAGACGAGACGGGTTGTACGGCCGCGCGCGCGCCCCCGCCTTGATCAGCGGCTTGAAGAAGCCGCGGATTTTGGCGCCCAACGACCCCAGCCAGTCGTAAACGAGATACACCTCGACGCCCGCCTTGAGCCGCTCAAGCAAGACGTCGCGAAACGCCAAAGCATACGGCGACATGTCGAAGATGTACATCTCAATGCAAATGAGCTCGCGGGCGGAGCCCAAGGCTTGAAGCCATGCCGGGAAGGTTTCCGAGGCGTTCTTGATCACCTCGATTTTGTTGCCGCCGACAAACGGGGCGGCGCCCGTTCGCAGAAACATTAAATTGCCGGACAAATCGCGATCCAGCGCCGCCCGGTCGGCGGGCGCGGTCCGCGCGGCCGCGTCTTGAAGGCCATCCGGCTTCGTTTGCCCGCGCGCTTCGCCGCCTTGGGCCAAAAAACCGCTCATCGTTCGCCTCGCCCCGGCTTTGGGATGGACGCCAACCGACAAGCAATCGGCAAAAATAACCGACCGGTGACAGCCCGGGCGCCAAGGATTGCGCGCTTGGATCCGGGCTCAAAGAACGGGGAATATGAAAAGCATGGGATACGAAATACGAAATACGAAATACGAAATACGAAATACGAAATAAGAAATAAGAAAAAGAGGGAAAAAGAAGAGCCGGGAAAGAGGGTCAGTCGGCGGCCCCCCCCCCATCCTCGGGGTTCCATTCCCCATCCGGCGCGTTGCCGTCCAACGGCTGGCCCGGAGGCGCGAAGCCGTCGCCCGAGGCGCGCGTCTTGGGCGCGAAGTCCGCAGCCTTGGAAGCCCCCTCGGGCGCGCGGGCCTCGGATTCCGCCGAGTCGGGCGACGCGGCGGGATCCGGGCCCGGCGCGTTGGGGCCGCGCTCTTCGGGCTTTTGGAACGACCAACCCGAGCGCAGGGCGTCGAACTCGAACAGCTCGCTTTTCAGCCGCGGGTAGCCCGAGAAGGTCGCGCTGTAGCCGTTGGCCTCGGACGCGATGCGGCAAGGCACGCCCAAAGGGACGCAGAATTTTTGGCGCACGTGGCCGAAGGGGAAATTGCGGAAAAACGGCGCGCCCGAGACCGACGACACGTAATCGAAAACGGCGTCGAGGTTGTAGCCCCGGGCGTAGGAGTCGGATGCGCGCGCCTCCAGAACGGCGCCAAGCAGCACCGCCCGCTGTTTTTTCAGGACGCCCGCCAAATGCAGGGTCATGAGCATCCGCTCGATGCGATAGGCGGGCTCGGCGACGTCTTCCAAAAACAAAATCCCGCCGTCGACGTCGGGCATCCACGGGCTGCCCGCCATGGCCGACAGGACGCTCAAGTTCCCGCCCCACACGACGCCGGACACATCGGCGTTGCGCGGCGCCTTGGCGTCCAACACGCTTTCCTTGACCGAATCGGAGGACATGACCCGGGCGAAGCTATTGACCGTGAAGTCGCTCACGGCGGGGTTGGCGAACTCGCTTTGGAACATCGGGCCTTGGAAATACGGGGCTTTGGCCTGCGCAAACACCGCCAGCTGCGGCGCCGTGAAGTCCGAGAACCCCATCAGCAGGCTGCCGCGCTCCTTGATCATTGCCCCGAGCCGCCCCCAATCGACCATGGGCAGAATGCGCATCGAGCCGTAGCCGCCGCGCGCCGCCAACAGCGTTTTGGGGAAAGGCGCCTTGCGGCGAAGCAGGTCGTTGAAGTCATCCGCGCGTTGTCTGTCCGTGCCCGCGAAGCGCTGGTCGGAGCGGTACAGCGCGCTTTCGTTTTCGGGCAAAAACCCGGCCGCGCGCAAGCGCTTGAGCCCAAGCTCAACGTTGTTGAGCCGGCTCATGTAATTGGACGGGGCTAGAAGGCGCAAGGAGCGCTCGAAGCGCTCGCCCGCGCTCATTCGATCGCTTCGCGCGAACGCTCCGGGGCTGACCCGGGCCCCGGCCGCCCCGGGCCCGTTTGCCGGTCCGGCCCCGGGCCGCGGCGCGCCCGGGGCGTGGGCGCAGGCCGACAGCGCCGCCCCTCCCGCCGCCCAAACTCCCGCGAGCAGCATGCGCCGGCGCGAGAGGACGCCCCGGGCGCTAATTGCCCGCCTCGGCGCCGGCGACGGCGATGCGGTCGGCGTCGACAGAAGCCACGGCGACCATGTTGAGCAGCCTGCGCACCGAAGAGATGGGCGTCACGACATGGCAAGGCCCGTCGACGCCCATCAAGATCGGCCCCACCGTCACGCCTTTGGCGGCGCTGCGCAGCAGGTTGTAGCCGATGTTCGCGGCCATGACGTTGGGCATGACCAGCAAATTGGCCGAGCCCGTGAGGGTGGAGTCGGGCATGATGGAGGCGCGCATCTCGGGGTTCAGCGCCACGTCCGCCTGCATCTCGCCGTCGATCTCCAAATCGGGGCGCCGCTCGGACACGATGCGGGCCGCCTCGGCCATCTTCATCGCCTCCTCGGTTTGGTAGCTGCCGAAGTTGGAATTGCTGATCAAGGCGATCTTGGGCTTGATGCCCAGCCGGGCGATCTCGTCGGCGCACATCTCGGTGACCTCGGCCAGGGTCTGCGCGTCGGGATTGTCGTTGACGTAGGTGTCGGCGATGAACAGGTTGCGGTTGTTGAGGATGATTGCGTTCATCGCGCAGGCGACGCTGTGGCCTTTTTTATAGCCCAGAACGTCGAGGATGGTGTTGAAGTGGTACTTGAAGGTGCCGTAGGTGCCGCAGATCATGGCGTCGGCGTCGCCGCGCTTGATCATCGTCGCGCCGATCAAGGTGGTGTTGCCGATCATCCGGCGCTGGGCGAAGTTTTGATCGACGCCCCGGCGTTTGTTGCGGTTGTAATAGTCCTGCCAGTAGTCGCGGAAGCGCGGGTCGTTCTCGTTGTCCACGAGCTCGAAATCGACCCCGGGGCGCGCCGTGAGGCCAAGCTGGCGGATGCGGTTTTCGATCACCGAGCGCCGCCCAATCAAAATCGGCTTGGCCGCCCGGGTGTTGGCCAGCTGCTGCGCGACGTACAGCACGCGCCGATCCTCGCCCTCGCACAGCACGACCCGCTTGGGGTTTTTCTTGGCGCGGCGGAAGATCGGATTCATGAAAAGGCTGGTGCGGTAGACAAACTGCACCAGGCTTTCCTCGTAAGCCTGAAGGTCGTCGATTTTTTTGCGCGCGACGCCGGATTCCATCGCCGCCTTGGCCACCGCGGGCGCGATCTTGGTGATGAGCCTCGGATCGAAGGGCTTGGGGATGATGTAATCCGGCCCAAAGCCGTGCTCGCCCGCCTCATTCGAGCCGTAGGCCTGCGCCACCTGGTCGCTTTGCTCGGCCAAAGCCAAATCGGCGATGGCCTTGACCGCCGCGAGCTGCATCTCTTTGTTGATGGTCGTGGCCTGCACGTCCAAGGCGCCCCTGAAGATGAAGGGGAAGCACAAAACGTTGTTGACTTGGTTGGGGAAGTCGCTGCGGCCGGTGCCGATGATGCAGTCGGGCCGGGCTTTTTTGGCCTCGGGCGGCCAAATCTCCGGGGTGGGGTTGGCCAGCGCCAAGATCAGGGGATGCGGCCCCATGGTTTTGAGCATCTCGACGCTCAAGACGTTGGGCTTGGACAAGCCCAAGAAGACGTCGGCGCTCTCGATGACTTGGGCCATGGTCGTGGACGCATCCAAAGGCGAAGCGTAGCGGCGCTTGCTGTCGTCGATGTTGTCGCGGCTTTGCGCGACCAAGCCCTTGGAATCGAAAACCGAGATGTTCTCTTTTTTCAGCCCCGAGGCGACCAGCAAATCCAAGCAGGCGATCGCGGCGGCGCCCGCGCCCGAGCACACGAGCTTGACCTCGCCGATGTTCTTGCCCACCACCTTCAGCGCGTTGATCACGGCGGCCGTGGTGATGATCGCGGTGCCGTGCTGGTCGTCGTGGAAGACGGGGATATTCATCCGCTCGCGCAGCTTCTTTTCGACGTAAAAGCACTCGGGCGCCTTGATGTCCTCAAGGTTAATGCCGCCGAAGGTCGGCTCGAGCGACGAGATGATGTCCACGAGCTTGTCCGGGTCGGTCTCGTTGACCTCGATGTCGAAAACGTCGATGCCCGCGAACTTCTTGAACAGGGTGCCTTTGCCCTCCATCACGGGCTTGCCCGCCAAGGGGCCGATGTTGCCCAAGCCCAAAACGGCCGTGCCGTTGGTCACCACCGCCACCAAATTGCCTTTGGAGGTGTAGCGGTTCGCCGTCGCGGGGTTTTCGTAGATTTCCATGCACGGCGCCGCGACGCCGGGAGAGTAGGCCAGCGACAAGTCCAGCTGAGTCGCCAACGGTTTGGAGGGCTCCACGTGAATTTTCCCGGGCGAGGGAAACTCGTGGAAAGCCAAAGCCTGCTCTTTAATGTTCTCGTCCATCGTTCGCTCCAAGCGCGCCGCCTCTCGGGGCCTGCGCAAGGCGCACATTATACCGAAATTGGCGCGCCGAACGCGAAAATTATTGCCCCGCAACAATCGCAATCGCATGCGCGCGCAATGCGCGGCGCGCAAGGACGGTTTGGGCCCCAAGGCGCAAGGC